>NZ_JAUBRB010000119.1:0-4304 GCF_036701585.1 Microcoleus sp. POL10_C6
ATTCCGGCACTGTCTTCTCCATGTGCCTCACCTTATCAGATTTTTTGGGTTTTTGCTACCCCCGTGAACTTCTACCTTTATTCTGTCTTAGTCTAAACTCCAGTAATAAGTTAAAGCGCCGTTGCGTTCCGTCCCTTCAAAAACCTTTTCATAAGCGAATTCATGATCCCGACAAGCTGCTATTAAGGTATAACCTTTCGGTTCGGGTAACAAACCATTGACAACGGTAATATTGCGGCTATATTCTGTTGAAATTTGCCAATTTTGGGCTAATTCCTGAAGCGGTGCAACTAAACTATCAGTTGGTCGTTCCATCATATCAATAAAATCGCCACGGCGCACATTCCCTTCGTCTGTTTCTATGTCTTTGGTTGCGCCACCGGAATGACAGCTATCGAGTACGAGGGTTACAACTAACTCTTTTGCCACCATTTCTTCCAGCAGTTTAGCCAACTCCAAGTCGCGCAAATAGCGTGAGTTTGGTTGACCGATATCGCAGGGAACTAAGGCTTCATCTAAACCCATAGAACCCTTGAGGCTTTCAAAAATTGTTTTCGCCCGTCCGCCGTGACCGGAGTAGTGAATATATACTCGGTCTTGAGGTTGGGCTTTGGCGGTTAGTTCTTTGAATTTGGCGACGATATTTTCATAAGTAGGTAGGAGTTCCGGGGGTTCTTGGGGTTGGTTGGGATTGTCGGAAGCAGTGGCGGTGAGTTTAATAATTTGGT
Source organism: Microcoleus sp. POL10_C6 (assembly GCF_036701585.1). NCBI lineage: Bacteria > Bacillati > Cyanobacteriota > Cyanophyceae > Oscillatoriales > Microcoleaceae > Microcoleus > Microcoleus sp. POL10_C6. The sequence continues at coordinate 729 of NZ_JAUBRB010000119.1, forward strand.
CTGGTGTGAGGTTGAAGGTGTCTTTTAAATAGGTTTCGACGTGGTTGATATCTTGAACGCATCCTCGCAAGTTTTTGTAGTAGTTACCTTCTGGTAAGCGATGGGGGAAGTAGAAATTGATGCCGATGAGGAGGGCGTAGAAGTTGGGAGTTTGGTTTGTCATGGTTGTTGGTGGGTAAGGGGTTTGGGAAAAGTTTGATTTTTATATGGAAGTGAGGTGGGGGTTTTTATGCAGTTTTTGACATCGACGTGTCATTTCAAACAAATTGCTGGTAAAAAGCCTATGGACTCGTGGGAATACCATCGCACAAATGTTTGTCGCTATAGCTGACATTGGGACTATTTTGCAAATAGGGACGCACCCAGTCACAACCCCGCTTGACTAAATTATCAAAATCGAAATTCCACAAAATTATTGTTTTGTCAGCGCTAGCAGAAGCCAAAGTTAAGCCATCGGGGCTAAATGCGATGCTTTTGACCCCACTGCTATGCCCGGTGAGGGTTTTGATCGCTTTTTGGGTTTGCACGTCCCACAGTTTGATGGTGTTGTCATCGCTAGTAGAAGCCAAAGTTAAGCCATCGGGGCTAAAGGCGATGCTTTTGACCGCACGGCTATGCCCGGTGAGCGTAGCGATCGCTTTTTGGGTTTGCGGGTTCCACAGTTTGATGGTGTTGTCATTACTTCCAGAAGCCAATATCTTGCCCATGCCTGACGGCAGGCTAGCGCCAACGGGAATAAAGGCGACGCTATTGACCGGATTGCTATGCCCGGTGAGCGTAGCGATCGCTTTTTGGGTTTGCGGGTTCCACAGTTTGATGGTGTTGTCATTGCTTCCAGAAGCCAATGTCTTGCCATCTGGACTAAATGCGACGCTAGTGACGGGATTCCTATGCTCGGTCAGGGTTTTGATAACTTTTTGGGTTTGCAGGTTCCACAGTTTGATGGTGTTGTCATTGCTTCCAGAAGCCAATGTCTTGCCATCTGGACTAAAGGCGACACTATTGACCCACTTGCTATGCCCGGTGAGGGTAAGCGCTTTTTGGGTTTGCACGTCCCACAGTTTGATGGTCTTGTCATCGCTAGCAGAAGCCAATATCTTGCCATCGGGACTCCATGCGACGCTATAGACCGGATTGCTATGCCCGGTCAGGGTTTTGATAACTTTTTGGGTTTGCAGGTTCCACAGTTTGATGGTGTTGTCATAGCTAGCCGCAGCCAATGTCTTGCCATTGGGACTAAAAGCAATGCTTCTGACCCCACTGCTATGCTCGGTGAGGAGGGATCGGGTTTGCAGGTTCCACAATTTAATGGTGTTGTCATAGCTAGCAGAACTCAAGGTCTTGCCATCTCGACTAAAGGCGACGCTACTGACCCCCCCGCTATGCCCAGTGAGGGTAGCGATCGCTTTTTGGGTTTGCGGGTTCCACAGTTTGATGGTCTGGTCACGGCTTGCCGAAGCCAATGTCTTGCCATCTGGACTAAAGGCGACGCTATTGACCCAATCGCTATGGCCGCTGAGGGTGGCGATGGTTTTTTGGGTTTGCAGATTCCACAGTTTGATGGTGTTGTCATTGCTAGCAGAAGCCAATGTCAAGCCATTGGGACTAAATGCGACGCTAGTGACGGAATTCCTATGCTCGCTCAGGGTTTTGATAACTTTTTGGGTTTGCAGGTTCCACAGTTTGATGGTCTTGTCTGAGCTAGCAGAAGCCAAAGTTAAGCCATCTGGACTAAAGGCGACGCTAAAGACCCAATTGCTATGCCCGGTGAGGGTTTTGATGCTTTTTTGAGTTTGCAGGTTCCACAGTTGGATTGTCTTGTCACGGCTAGCAGAAGCCAAAGTTAAGCCATCGGGACTAAAGGCGACGCTATTGACCATATCCCTATGGCCTATGAGGGTCGCGATCGCTTTTTGGGTTTGCAGGTTCCACAGTTTGATGGTCTTCTCGTTGCTAGCAGAAGCCAAAGTTAAGCCATCGGGACTAAAGGCGACGCTATTGACCCAATTGCTATGGCCGGTGAGGGTCGCGATGGGTTTTTGGGTTTGCAGGTTCCACAGTTTGATGGTGTTGTCAGCGCTAGCAGAAGCCAAAGTTAAGCCATCGGGACTTATGGCGACGCTTCTGACCGAACGGCTATGCCCTTCCAAACGATTGCGCTCTCTGACTCCGTAAACCGCTTGTTGCAAAGCCGCCTCCACCCACATTGTAGGTTTAGCCTTTGTGCGTGCTGCCCGTCAAGCTTCCAAAAGTGCGTCAAATTCTTGCCCTTGGCTAAAAAGTGCCATTGAAGAACGACTGATAGCCTCGCTGCGAGATATTTCTCCTTGCCACCACTGCCACCCTGCAAACCCAGTCAGCATCATCGCTACAGCCGAAAAGCCACTGAGCCCGATAATTGTTAGTTGTCGCCTGCGTTCCTGTTGCTGTTTCTCCCGATTCCGTTCTTTAACACTAACCTGAATAAAATCTCGCTCCTCCTGCGTCATCTCATCAGCGCGTTTTTCCAACCAATCTTCCGCCACAGTCAACAGCGCACCCCGCAACAAGCCTCCAGAGTCATGATTGTTATTTTTCCACTCGCGTAACGCCACCTTCAGCCGTTCTTGCCAAGTCCGAAACTGACGGTTAGCATTTATCCACTCGCGCAAAGTTCCCCATTCTCGAATCAGCGCTTCATGCACTACCTCTACGGTATCCTCCGGTTCTTGCCGTCCCGTTACCACCAATCTTGCTTGAGATCCCGCTAAATAACTCACCAAATTCCAGTTATCTTCCCCCACTTCCGCACGGCTAGCAACGCGCCTGGTATCCTCCGTTCCTTCCCCCGGACGCACTAATTGCACAAATATTCGCTGTGCTTGCTTTTTCTCTGTTTCACTCAGTTTTTGATAAACTTGTTCGGCATGATTGGCAATGGCTTTTTTTACCCCGCCAATTTCTTCATAAGCTTGGTGAGTTAACTCTCGGTTTTGCTGCTTTTCCCACAAACGAGTCAGGGCAAATTCTAATAATGGCAAATTACCCGGTTCTGACCCCACATCATCGAGAATGCGCTGGGTTAATTGTGCCTCTAATTGTACTTCCAACTTTTGGGCAGGTAATTCAATCGCTTGTTGTAATTCCTCCCGTTTCATGGAACTGAGTAACTGCGGTGTATACTCCTGCAAGGCATCCCGCAACCGACGATAAGAAAGTACATAGCCGTAAAAATCAGCCCGTAAAGTTAAAACTAATGTAATATTTTCTTTGGAGATCGCCGTTAGCAACTCATCTGCAAAACGTTCCTGTTCTTCCTGCACCTGACAAAGGGTGTACAGTTCCTCAAATTGGTCTGCAACTAACAACAACCGTTTACCTGGGTTGCGCTCTAAAATGCGATATATTACTTGCTGTAAGGTGATTTTACCTTGCAGCATATCACTGGCCAATCCCACCGCTGACCGCAGTTGTTGAGTTTCACCTGCTTCGGGTTCTAATTGCCGCACCAAGGCAAAAGCGTAAGGATTCAGGTCAGAGGGTATTGACAAGTGTGACATTCTGGGCGGAATATTACAATTATGGAAAAAAACCTGC
>NZ_JAUBRB010000038.1:0-44300 GCF_036701585.1 Microcoleus sp. POL10_C6
CGAATTCAAGTTCGAGCGCCCGAATTCAAGTTCGAGCGGCCGAATTCACATTATAAGTAATTACCCGAACCTGATATGACTTAACATTGTCAGAATAGACATGATATGATATTAGTTACGATCGCACAACCGCAATCAAATTAATTTGTAGTGATGACGCTAGTCCTAGTAGTTTTAGGAGGACTTAAGTCCTCACAACAAAGGTGATAACGGTGATTTTTTGCAGGCATGATAGGATGATACTTGAGATAGAGTGGCGCTGTGAGTGAACAAAGGTGCAATTAGATTAAATAAACTCAATGAACGCAACCAATAAAATTAAATTAAGGTACTAGAATTGTGGAAATTAATCAGCTACTCTTCCTATTGATAGATGTTGTGCTATTGGCGATCGCCCTGATCCTTCTAATTCCCGTTGCAGTTCTATTTCTAGAATGCAGTGCAGCTTTCTTCTCCGACTTCGACCCCACAGCGGAAACTAAAGCACCCCGCCCCAAAGTAGCAGTTTTAATTCCCGCTTACAACGAAGCAGCAGGAATTGCCGCCACCATCTCCACCATATTACCGCAGCTAACACCTCAAGACCGCCTGTTAGTGATTGCTGACAACTGTACGGACGCAACGGCAGAAATCGCCCGTAACTCCGGTGCAAGTGCGATCGAGCGCCAAGACACACAACGCAAGGGCAAAGGATACGCACTGGATTTCGGCTTGCAGTCGATCGAATCAGACCCCCCAGAAGTAGTAATCATGGTTGACGCAGACTGCATCTGTCAGCCAGACTCTATAGAAAAATTAGCCCGGGTTGCAGTTGCTGAACAAAGACCGGTGCAAGCAACTTATCTCATGGAACAGCCACCAAATCCTACTCCGAAAGATTCCATTTCTGCTTTAGCATTTCTTGTGAAAAACTTAGTCCGTCCCAGCGGATTAAAAAAGTTAGGATTCCCATCATTACTAACGGGTACTGGCATGGCTTTTCCCTGGTCGATAATTCGATCGGTTTCCCTAGCTAGCAGCAATATTGTTGAAGATATGCAGATGAGTTTGGATTTGGCGATCGCCGGACACCCAACAGTATTCTGCCCGGAAGCCAACGTCACCGGGTGTTTGCCACAGCAGCAGCAAGCAGCTAAAAGTCAAAGAACCAGATGGGAACACGGTCACATACAGACATTGTTAACTCAAACTCCCCGGCTGACAGCAGCTTCAGTCGAGCAAAAACGTTTTGACTTATTGGCGATCGCCCTCGACTTATCCGTCCCACCCCTATCGCTGTTAGTAGCTATCTGGCTAGCTGCTTTTGCCGCCTCCTTACTAGCAGTAACCATCGGAACATCGCTGATTCCTGCGATATTGTTAGCTGTACAAGGACTGCTAATTTTAGTTTCAATTGTCAGCGCCTGGGCCAAATTCGGGCGTGCCGATATTTCCGGTTCAACCCTTTTATCTGTACCTTTTTACATCCTTTGGAAAATCCCTTTGTATCTAGGTTTTATCCTGAAGCGGCAAACTAAATGGGTGCGGACAGAACGCGATGTTTAGTATTTGTAGAGTGAGTCATTCAGATACTTGACGCAACTCTACAATCTCGTTTCTGCAGCATATTTAATAAACTGGTGCGGACAAAACGCCATGTTTAATCGGAACTTCCCCCAGGGGGTAAGTTCCGATTAAGAAACGCCCAAAGTAAAAACACAAAATAAACACAAAAAATCTGAAGCTGGAAAATTCCAACTTCAGACTTTTACTAACTCCCCGGGTAGGATTTGAACCTACGACCAATCGGTTACACTTATCCCAACGTTTCCGAAGGGGGCGGACTATTTCATCATCCCTACAAATCATGTTTGTGATCTGTCGTCGGATGTCAGGCGCTATGAGATTTATTGGTTAGGCTCCTCATCTCTAGTCTCTGCACCTTTCCGGCTACTTGTGGTTTAAACCACGGCCTTTCGCCAGACTTGGCTCAAGATTGCCGCCACCCGAAGTGCTGCGGTTTCCTTGAATTCACCCGATTTTTCAGTACCCGTTACCGGATAGAGCTGCTATGTCACTAGGGCTTTTGGTTGATGCCAAAGGCTTGCATTCATTACAGCCGACCGCTCTGCCACTGAGCTACCGAGGATTGGGAGTTTTTGTTACCCACATTTACTAACAATAGCTGAACTTACTCGATTTGGCAAGGCCTTTGAGAAACTTTTTTTTTATCAGACAGCGAGCGGGTTTCAGCAGCTAATGCAGCCCCATTCTCAACTTGGCGAGGCGCTGCTGGGATTCTGGATCGAGGGAACTGGCGAGAAAGCGACTGGAATTTTGTTTGCGGGATTTGTGTCGCCGCTCGCTGCGGCGGGCGGTGGATTCTACGTCAGCCGCTAGTTGTTCGGCGGACATCCATTCGGCACCGTAGCCGACTACGGTCAATTGCTGCGCTCGATCTGAGGTGGCGACAATCATGCGGCCTTTGCCTTTGACCGATCGCAACTCATAGCGCAAACTAGCACAAGATTTTTCAATATAAGTATCTGCTGTCTGACCGAAGTCAGTGTAGTGCACTGATAAATTTTTAGTAATAATTTCTTTAACGCCGGGAGTATCTCGATAGTGCGCGTCAAACACCAGCCTGGCCTCAAAATCTTGAACGGCGCTGTAGTTAACTAAAACCTCTATTAACTCGCGGCGAGCGGTTTCGAGTTCATCGCGATCGCGCTTCTCTCGGAGTCGAGGCCAAAGTCCAATTATGTTATAGCCGTCTACAAGTAAAACTGCTTGTGATACATAGAGTGACATGGTTCAAGGCTGAAGAGCTCCAGCACGTATAGGACATTATTTGCATTGTTCATCAAAGCTTTTGTTCAATAATATTACCTATTGATGTGTAATTGCTAGGTTACATCGCAATAATTAAACCCCCCAGACCCAGCTTTACCTGAGTTTTGGGGGGTTAGATTAACGGATAAATTTTCCGGATTATTCGGCCGATTCCAACGATACGGGCGATGGCTTACGCCCCGCTTCGCTACGTACAACTGTCGGCAGGGATATTTTCTCAACAGCAGGAGTACAACCGAGCCACTGCACCGACAACTGGGCAAACTGCTGCGGGGGGCCACTCACGCAAAAACGAGTCGGTAGGGCAGTACCAGGATTCTGCAGCCCCAAAAGCTCCAATTCTCTGGCTGCAGCAGCCACCACCCGTACCGCAGGATCGATCAATGTCACCCCAGCAGGCAAAAGCGAGCGAACCACAGGAGCCAACAACGGATAATGAGTGCAGCCGTAAATCAGCGTATCGATGCGCTGCTGAATCAAAGGAGCCAAATATTCCCTAGCCACCTCACAAGTATAAGGATCGTGAATCCGGTTTTGCTCCACCAGCGGCACAAAAGCCGGACAGCTAACCTGCCACACCAGGCAAGAATCGTCCCTCTCCAAAATCGCATTTCGATAAGCATTGCTAGCAGCCGTAGCAGGAGTTGCGATGACCCCGATCCGCTTGCCTTGCTGCACTGCAGCCTGCGCCCCCGGCAGAATTACTCCCAGCACCGGGATATCAAATTCAGCCTGCACCATCTCCATCGCCAAAGCAGAACTGGTGTTGCAAGCCATAATGACCATTTTCACATCCTGTTCCACCAACCAGGCCATAATTTCGCGGACAAACTCCACAATTTCTGACGGCGTGCGAGTGCCGTAAGGCAGCCTCGCCGTATCTCCAAAATAAAGTATCGATTCGTTGGGCAATTGTCGGTACAACTGGGTCAAAACAGTCAAACCGCCCACGCCGCTGTCAAAAATACCGATTCTTTGTTGTCCAGAGTCTGTTGTCATTTGTTAATAGTTAGTTATCTGTTGGCAGTTGTCAGGAAAGCTGTTGTCAGTTGACATGAAAGCAATTGGCAGTTGTCCGATGCCCGATGCCCGATGCCCGATGCCCGATGCCCGATGCCCGATGCCCACTGCCTATTATCTTTGTTGAAGATAAAACACAATGCCGCGAGCGATCGAAGCCGCCATTTGACTGCGGTAAGCTGGGTCAGAAAGCCTAGCAGCATCCTCAGCACCCGTCACAAAACCCACCTCCAGCAAAACAGAAGGCATAGAAGTCTTCCTCAAAACATAAAATCGCGCCTGCCGCACTCGGCGGTCACTCGCCCCCGTCCCCTCCAAAATACTGGCGTGAATCACCCTCGCCAAATCTTGGCCGTTATTGAAATAATAAGTCTCAATCCCACTGATATCGGGCCGACTCATATTAATCGCATTAGCGTGAATGCTGACAAACAAACTAGCATTCACCCGGTCCGCCAAAGAAACTCGGGGTTCCAGGTCGATTTCCCTGTCGTCAGTCCGAGTCATCACCGCCTGGACTCCTTGCTGTTCCAGCAGCCTCGCCACCTGAAGCGAGATATCCAAAACAATCTCCTTTTCCTGAATGCCCTGAATCCCGACTGCCCCCGGATCGCGGCCACCGTGACCAGGATCGATCACTACTACGGCGCGGCGGTTTGAAGCTTGGGGCAACTCATCGGTTCCGAAAGTCCTTCTCGGCAAAGGCTGCTGCTGGCTGGGAGTGCGAGTGAAAGGCTGCTGCGCGCTAGCATTTGATCGCAACTGCAAAGACAGCAACTGCGGGTTTGGTCTCGTCACCCTACCTACCTCTACCCCCGATCGCGGCTGCACCCAAATCACCACAGTCTCCGCATCTTCTTGGCTGGCTGTAAACGATACAGGACTGTTGGCATCGAGCTGAGGAATTTCCCCCGTTAGGACACCAGAAGCGATCCTGATCCAGTAAGATCTCGACCCCTGGTCCCAGCCGCTGGTATAGGAGACTTGGCGGTCAGTTCTCACCACCAGTTGCGTGCCGTTACTGGCCAAATCAATTGACTGAACTCTCGCTAAATTTCCTTGAGCTTGTCTAGCCGGAGGATCTACAGTCAGGCGGCGGGGAACCGAGGGCTGTCGTACTACACTTCCAGGCAATAGCACAACCCCGCCCAAATTGCTCACTGACGCCCGCCACTGAGTATTAGGACTCTTCATCCGCAAAGTCACGCGGGTAACGGGCGGGTCTGTTGGCAGTTGCCGGACTTCAATCTTGTCAACCCCGTGCTGACCGTTCGTTTGAGGCTGTTGGCTGCTTAGGCTTGGAGCTAAACTCGCTCCCTCAATATCGAGGGTGGCAATGTCCCCAGCCCGACTTTGTTGAAAATTAATTTGGGGGCGACCGCCCTCCGTGCGGACTAAAAAACCGTCCGCCGTCACCTGAACGTTCTGAACTACAGTCGCCTCGGCCGACTGGGCTTGGGGTGCTGAAGATTCAACCGATAACCTTTCTCCCCCCGGCTCTGAAATCGGATTTTGAGTTTCTCCCCGCACCGGCGTTGGCAAATCCACTGTCCACTCGCTCGGAGAAATCCCCCGGAATTTTACTTGCTGAGGGTCTATACTAAACCCGTCTCTGATCTCGACCACAATTCTGGTCGTATCGTTGTCAAACTGCCCTACCCGCACCGATTCGATCGCCCCTGAGAGCGGTCTGCTGACCGATGGACGACCCAGACTCGTCCCCGGCAAGTCGATTACCAACCGCATCGGGTTGAAAATCAGTTGAGCCTTGGGTTGTACTCCCCCGTCTGTTGTAATGTAAAGCCGGTTCTCTGAAGCATCAAACCGCCAAGATTGCAGTCTAGCTGCTTCGGCGGCTCCGGCGAGCAAAAATACACTTAAGAAACTCGGTAGTAGCCAGTGGAATTTCACGACAGTTTTTTCCTCGTTTGCGTTACTGCCAAAAGCTGGAAGGGCGCTGCTTGCCCTCAGAGGCTTTCAGCAGTTAGCCGCCAGCAGACCGGGGGCACGGGAGCCCTCAGTTGTTGGCTAAATTGACTTTTTTATGCGTTAACAGGCTCCCAAATGCCAGATACGGGCATTTTTGAACTTTCCCGTATACTTGGGGGCGATCGGTTATAAGCAGACTGAAAGATTGTTGGCACAAGGGAAGGTATTTATTTTTAGGAGCAAGAAACAAGGTGTTTCTTGAAGCTAGAAGATACAAGTTAGAAGGTACAAGTTAGAAGGTAGAATTTTACCGTTCTTCCAGGGAGGGGTTTCATAGCTCTTTAATGTTGGCGAAGCTCGTTACGGCAAGGGTTATAATCCGCTTTACACTTGCGTTTTGTTCTAACTTTTCCTAAACTACCTCAATAACTTAACAACTTACCTCGGTAACAATCCGGATTTCCAAGATTGAGGTAACTTTTCAAGGTCACCAAATGTTAGTCCCTGACAAACTGACATATTCTTTGAAAAAAGCTTTTTTGCTACTTTTTTGCTAAGAGATTGACAGTTAAATACAACTACATATCGCCCCTGCTCTCTTTTTTTCTGGATTTTTTTAATCAGTGGTTTTCGGTGCTGCTTGACACTTAGTGGGGCGATCGTAATCGCGCCCGCCAATTTTACACTATGATAGCTAGTCCATGTTTTCAGCAGTAACGGGAGAGTTTTGTGTGTTACTTGGGTCGGCAATGCTTTGTACTTTCGACTCTTTTTGAGTGAACGATCGACACCCAGAGCATTGGTTGGTTGACCTGAGAAAAAGTTTTGACCGTAGATATAATAGTTATCGCAGTTGTAAAGTTTGTTGGACAGCAAAGACAATCGATCGGCTTCTGGGTAAAACCTGTGATTTGGTTTAATGACTTGCCTTTCGACTAACTGCATAACTTGGATGTGTACTACCAGTTAGAGAAGATACACTATCTTGGTGATTGTGTCAATCTCTGACCGAAAGCATCCAGGATACAAGCCCTCGGATTCATTCCTTCGCAGACTCAGGACCCAGAAATAAAAAACCTGTATCCGATAAAGAAGCCCTCGAATTGATCCGTGGGGTCAATGCTTCAATTCTAAAATCTAAAATCTAAAATCTAAAATCGATTGACCTTCTAAAAAAATGGCAATCAATAACAGTAGATACATGACATCACAGAAAGACGGAGACTTACTTTCCTGCAGGAGTCGTCCACAGCAAACCAGTGGTTTAGGTTAGCTCAAGCCTGTAGATAGCCGCTGGGGAGTCAATCTCGAAGATCAAATCGACTGACTCTCAAGATAGGGAAGTTTTGTACTATAGCAACTGCCCTGACGGTGAGGACGTTCTTAATTTTTGAAACCTAAGCGGTCGATTGCGCCTTCTTGCAGGACTTCTTTTTACCCGCTTTGCTTCGCCCCTAGAGCTTTCAACATCTGCTATACAATACCACCGGTGCGATCGAGTTATAGCAAATTTATTTTTAATCGGGATCGACACCTGCAAGTTATTTTTTTCCCTAGTAATCCACGGCCCCATGTCTACTCAACAGTGCTGAAATTCGCTCTCGCCCCTAGGTGCAAAATTCCGGCTCATCCAGTTCAAAATTGCTTGATTTACTTGTTCCGGGCATTCATCCTGGGGACAGTGGCCCGCATTGTCTAATTCAACTAGCTCTACATAATTGGGGTTGCATTCGACAAATTGGTGGGGTCTGGCGAACCGAGGGGGAATCATCCGGTCTTGTTTGCCCCAAATTAACAGCATCGGGATTGTTAAATTTCGCATCACAATTTTGACACTGGGGCAAAACTGTGAACTGCCTACAGCTTTAAATAAGGCGCAGAAGGCGCGGGCGGCTCCCCGATCGCCCGCTGGCCCTGCTAGAATTTCCACTAATTCGTCGGTAACAGCTTCGGGGTTGGAGTAGGCAAAGCCAACCCAGCGACGGACAAAGGAAGGCTTGCGGGCCAAATAAAACAGAGGCCTGAGTACGATCGGAGAAACAAACAAACTTTCAACCGTTTCGATCGCCGGAAGCAGCCATCCGGGCACCGCCTCGGCTCGCACAGAGGGGTCTGGGAGGCTAATCATCACCGTGCCGGCCACCATGTCCGGGTGAGCCGCGGCTACGGCCAGACAAATTAGTGAGCCGATCGAGTTTCCTGCCAATATTACTGGCTCTCTGATAAAAGTTAGCCAAAAATCATAAACTTGATCAACCCACAGAGACACAGAGTAGTTGACCGGAGCTTTTTGGGAAGCGCCAAATCCTAACAAATCCAAGGCGTAAACCGTTTGGTTTTCGGCGAGTTGGGCGAGATTTTGTCGCCAGTGACCGATCGAAGCTCCAAACCCGTGCAGTAAAATAATCGGCGTTCCCGATGCGCGCGGGGCTATTGGTTTGGCCACAGAATCTTGAAATTCCGGCGCGCCTTGATTTCGTACCCCATCAGGCCGCAAATAAGTGTAGCGAGTTTGCCAACCCCGCCACATCCAGTCTCGTTGAGTTCCCACCCGTTGGTGCCACAGCAGAGAATTTGTCAATTTTGCCTCAACTCGCAACATAAATTTACACTTGCTTATACCTATTCTACAAGGCAAATCAGGCGACTTGGGGGACTTGCCAGACCGGGCGAGATGGGCTAGGAAAAGCGACTTTACCTCATCCTTAAGCTTTTAGCCGGAATTTTTGACGGTTTTGTCATCAATCGGGCAAGGGAGGGGGCGATCGTGTGTGAAGTTAAAATAAAACTAGGCAGAAACTCAGCCAGACTGAGTAGAATAGCAAGTATTGTAAGAATTCATTTACGATCGTCCAAATATTCCCCAAGGCTTTAGCGCAGGGGACACAGGGCGCGGTAGTACGTCCGGTAAGGGTAACACCTTATAAAACAGTTCGATCGTCAATCGTGAAAAATTGACCGATGAAACCTGTAACTATCAAAAAGCTTCGCTATTAAACTACTGCTTGTAAAACCATTCATGCCTGTGATTGAAAGAAGACAAAATCGCAACCTACCCCAGATCAACGAAAATATTCGATACCCCAAAATCCGGGTAATCGATACTGACGGCGCGCAACTAGGGATATTGACGCCTGCAGAAGCGCTGCGCCTGGCAGAAGAAAAAGAACTCGATCTCGTACTTGTCAGCGACAAAGCTGACCCGCCCGTATGCCGGGTAATGGACTATGGGAAGTACAAATTCGAGCAGGAAAAGAAAGCGCGAGAAGCAAAGCGGAAGCAGCACACTGCCGATGTTAAAGAAGTGAAGATGCGCTACAAAATTGAAGAACACGACTACCAAGTGCGCCTCAAACTAGCAGACCGCTTTATCAAATCTGGGGACAAAGTAAAAGCCACGATCATGTTCAGAGGTCGGGAAATCCAACACAGCAACCTAGCAGAGGACTTGCTTAAGCGCATGGCCACAGATTTGCAGGAAATCGCAGAAGTGCAGCAAGCGCCGAAAAAAGAAGGACGCAGTATGATGATGCTGCTGTCGCCGAAAAAAGTATAAATAGATAGTCATTAGTGAGCAGTCATCAGTCATAAACTGGTGACTGATAGCTGATGACTTCTGAAGTTAGTCAGGAATAAGCTACCACACAGGGAAATCAACGCTGCATGGAAAATTTTCAAATCAGCGGTTCGGCGGGAGTAAGACAAGGAGTGCTACGATCGCTCAACCTGCGATCGGAAGAAGTAGAGCGAACCGTACTGATGTTCCTCGTCTACACTCTAACCTCCGTCGGGCTGATCTGGCTGGAACTCAGCACAGTAGGTCTGTTTTTAGACGAGTACGGTGCCGACAAAATGCCTTTTATCTACATAGCCAGCGCCTTTATCGGTTCTGGCTTGGGATTTGTCTACTCGTGGCTGCAAAAAATCCTGCCGCTGAGGCGCACCGTCGTAGTGGTTCTGGGCATGATGTCGGTACCGCTATTTTTGTTTCGATTCGGAATAGGCTACGAAAATACTAAGATAGCTGGCATCAGCATCGCTTTTATTACTATTTTTTTGATGTGGCTGTGGGTGGAAGCTTGCTATGTCCTCAATGACCTTAATACTTCTATCACTTCCAACCAACTGTTTAATATTAGAGAAATCAAGCGCACCTATCCGCTAGTCAGTAGCGGCTATCTAGTAGCTGGAGTAGTCAGCGGATTTTCTCTGCCTGTTTTGCTGTACGTAGTCGGACTCAAAAACGTTACCCTCATATCGGGGCTGATGGTGGCGACAGGCTCGGTGTTGCTCTACTACCTCACGGAAAAATACAGCCAAGCATTCCCGGAAACTGCTCACTGGACGGATGACGACGAAGACGACGACCAAGAAGAATTTACCGCCCGCAAAGTTACAGGCCCACTTCAAAAATACGCCGTACCTCTAGTCAGTTTCTTCATCCTCGCAGAAGTCGTCTACGTGCTGGTAGATTTCCAATTCTACAGCCAGCTAGAATACCAAAACCCGGGGGACGGAGCTAGCTGGATCGCTAGCTTCCTGGGCATTTATGAAGGCATACAAGGCCTGTTTCAAGTGGCGACTCAGTGGTTCGCTTCGAGCCGGTTGGTGGAAAGAATCGGTGTATTCGTGACGGCGATGATTTTGCCGGCGGGCATCGCTATACTAGGGGTGCTGACCATAGGAGCATCTCTGGGCCAGCTAGTATCTGTGTTTATCGGGCTAATATTGCTGAGATTTTTAGACGAACTGCTGCACTACACGCTTTTGGAAACCGTTAGCCCGGTTTTATTTCAACCGATTCCCGACAATATTCGATCGGGCATTCAAACTCTGGTCAACGGTGTGGGCGAACCTTTGTCCTGCGGGGCTACAGGAGTAGGCATCCTGATTATGCTGTGGGTGACAGGCAAGATACTCCCCCAGCAAGACGAAAATGTATTTCACGACCAGCAAAGCTTGATATTTATTGGCGTGATCGTCATATTGGCACTGTTGTGGGTGTTTGTCGTATGGTTGATCCGCTCTCAATACGTGGGTTTGTTGGTCAAAAGTGCGGAGCGGGGGCGCTTGGGCGTTACAGACGTTGACCTCAAAGCTCTCAAGCGCGCAGTGGTGGAAACTCTACAAAAGCCGGGGGGCGAAGATGAAAAGCGCTCTTGCATAGAACTCCTGACGCAAATTGACCCCAAAAATGTCGGAGAAGTTCTGGCTCCCCTCCTCGATTCGCTGTCCCCAGGTTTGCAGCGCCAGAGCTTGGAAACGATGCTGCAACACCCGAACCCCGCATATTTAGAATCAGTCCGCGCACTCTCGCAGCAATCCTTGTCGCCGGAGGTTCTGGCCTTGGCTTTGCGCTACATCTGGCTGACGGAAGCTGAACCGAATATTGAGAGCTTGAGGCCTTACTTGCAGCCGACGGTTGATCCGGTGGTGCGGGGGACGGCGGCTGCTTTAATTATGAGAAGGGGCGATCGCCTGCAAAAGGCAGAGGCTACTAACACGCTGCGGCAAATGCTGACACACAAGCAAGAGCGGGAACGTGTTATGGGGACGCGGGCTCTGGGAGAAGCTGATTATTTGCAAGGACTGCGGCTGCATATCCCCAATCTGTTGCAAGATGAATCTCTGCGAGTGCGCTGCGCTCTGTTAGACGTGATTTCGTCTACTCATTCGGAAGAATATTATCCTTCGCTGCTGCGCGGACTTGGTTACAAATCGACTAGGGAAGCGGCTTTGCAAGCTATAGTCAAACTTCACAACGACGCCATTCCTTTGCTCGTGTATTTGGCTGAGGATATCCACAAGTCGGATTTGGTCAGGTTGCAAGCTTGGACGGCTCTGGGTCAAATTGGGACTCCGGAGGCGATCGACATTTTGGTCAGCAATTTGATGACGGCTTGGGGAACGACGAGGCGCAATATCCTCCGCATCCTGTTGAAAATGCCTTCGGAAGCTGGGATAGAAGGGGTTCTAGACCGCATCGGCCGTAGCGGCTTGGAAACTCTTATCGAACAGGAGTTAATGTTTATCGGTCAAATTTATGCAGGTCTGGTAGATTTGTCTGGGGTAACAAGCTACGGCAATTTCTCAGAGCGAGAGGCTAACAGCGCTCGGAAACCTGGGAACGATACGGCTCAATTGTTGCAGCGGGCTCTGGCGGGGTTGGAAGCTGATGCTAGGGAGCGGTGTTTTTTGCTGATGAAGTTTCTTTATCCGCTGGACACGGTACAAGCCGCTGCTTTCAACATCGCTTCTGGCCAACCTTCTTTGGTTGCTAGGGGATTGGAAATTCTCGATAATACTGTGGATATAGCTAGGAAGCGATCGCTCATCAATTTGTTAGATCAACACTCGGAAAGAGAAAAATTGAGCAACCTCTCGGAATTGATGGTTTACAAACCTCTAGCCCCTAGCGATCGTTTGCGCCGCTTGCTAGAATTGCGCCACTTCCTTTCGGATTGGGCTTTGGCCTGCTGCTTTCACTTGGCGAGGGAAGCGCGCTGGAGTCTTACGGCTCAACAAACTCTCGTCTGTCTGCAACACCCGACGGGTTTTGTCCGCGAAGCAGTGTTAGCCTATTTGAAAATAGCCTCGCCCCGGGCTTTGGTCGAATTGTTGCCCAGGCTGCAAAATGACCCCGATAATTTGGTATCCGCTCAAGTTGAAGAGATGATGGCAGAGTTGGGTGCTGGGGGAAAAAGGTAACATTAGTCAGTTGTCAGTTGGCAGTTGTTATTGTCAGTCAACCGTTAACCGTTAACCGTCAACCGTTTTTATTCCCCTTCTCCTTCCCCTTTTTAAGTTTAAATTAATCACTGCATCTCATTATGTTAACAAGCGTCGAACGCCTATTGTTTGTGAGGGAGGTTCCGATTTTTAAGGAACTGCGGGATGATTTTCTCGTGCGTCTAGCATCGGTAATGGATGAACTTTCGTTTCCTTCCAAGCACAGGATTTTTACGGAAGGACAAGAAGGTCGGTCTCTCTATATTTTGGTATCTGGAACGGTGCGGGTGCATATAGGCGATCGGGATTTGGCACAGTTGAAAGCAGGGGCTTGTTTCGGGGAAATGTCGCTGTTTGATGCAGAACCTCGATCGGCTTCTATTTCTACTCTCGAACAATCCGAGTGTTTGATGCTGACTCAAATGCAGCTATACGATGCGATTGATGAAACGCCGGGAATTGCGGTGAATATTATTCGCTTGCTGTCGCGCCGGATTCGGGAGTTGAATCAAAAGTTGAATGCTAAAGAGGCAATTATGCCTCCTACAGAGACTGTGAGAGTTCCTGAAATGCGATGAAATTGAGGAATTGAGAATTGTGTTTTTAGTCGATCGGTAATTCGGCACAATTTATATTTTGTAAGATGCCAATAGCGCACGATTTCTCTGGCTAGTGTCCGCTATTGGCACCTTACGAATAACCAGGGTAAACGCATCTAAATTAATTTGATAACAAGGTGAATTTGTGCATAACTAAATAGGACTTGCTGAATAATTGATCGCTTTTTGGCGATGGGGAGTGATTGATTATTCAACCAGAGTTAAAGATGAGTTTTTACTGCCTCATTTTGAGTAAAATATAAGCGCAAATTATGTTAAACCCAAAAACAGGCATTGTTTTCCCCGAACCGCATAAAAATCTACAAAAAACCGGGCGCCACCAGGTAGAAAGGTTCATTACTAAAAAAATGATAGCAATAGCTGTACTAGAGGTATTCTCAAGTTTTTTCATTACCAGAGTCAGGCTAAATCTTCGTTTACGCAAGCCCCAAATTTTCCTTCAATTGCCGGACGAATCCTCTCCTCTTCCTTTGCTTGCTTCTTTTTTTCTTTACTCACATTGGCTGGAGATATTTCTAGAGGTGGTTCACTGATTCTAATTCCTTTTTCTTTACACCAAGCTCGGTTTTCTCGCTTTACGATAAATCCGCTCTGCATGAACGGACTTACCGATAATATCCTGTGAAGCTATAATAAGCTTGTACTGATGCTTTCAAGTCTCCTGATTCCTTAAAATTATCCCAGCTCATCCGGTCTAAAAATACATATCCTTCAAATTAAGATTTAATTTAATCGCTGGTATTTATAATTATGAACTTTCTTTAAAGACTAAATTAGATATCGCCTGAGACTTTCGCAAGAGGTCTCATGATACTCTCATCAAAAAAAATGTAACTATAGACAAGCACCAAACCCGAATCTTTATCAGTCATAGCCAATCTCAAATCTCAAATCTCAAATCTCAAATGGCATGACTATCGCCAATAAGGCCGGCCCTTCCAAAAAACTCCCACAGTAACTCCGATTAGTGCAGCTTCCGATAAACTTGCTAATAAAGGAGGGATGGGTAGGAATGACTTTAACACCAAACCCAAGAGCACGCAGAAAACTAAAACCCACAAACTAATTCGGTTGAGCAAAAATTGTTGTTGCCAATACTCTAAAAAGTACACTGCTAAAGCTCCCATTCCCAGTGCACCAACGAAAGGTATCAATGTCCCGAGGGATGGGCCGTAAAGAAGCGTCACGACGTTGCGGATTGGCCGCGATTGCGTGAAACCCCAGGCTAAAAATAACTCCAATCCAACCACGATGCAGTTGACGAGGGCGGCAATTTGCAGCATTTCTCGCCAAGGTAAAAGTTTTAAGCGCCGCAGAAAATTACTCACGATCGGCAGATTAGGTAGGTTGCTTTGATTTTATAACAGTTTTGCCCTGGCGATCGACCTTTGATGACAATTTGTGAAGTAAAATAAAGATATAGAGCAGTCTCTTGACAAATTCACCCAGAGTACCTGCCTATTAGTTGTTGGAACCGTGAAAGGAAAAAAGTTATGGTGGAAAACACTGTCGATTGTGCTGTAGCTTGCGTCAATGGCTGCGTTCTGGGCGACAAGTGCCCGAAGCGGGAATACGCAGAAGCAACGTCCAACTTTATTGAAAATACTTCTCTGGATAAAATGCTAGAAATAGCAGAGGAAGCGGTGAGAAGGAAACGGACGGAACCCCCCAAATGGATAATTCCTGATTTTCCCGAATAGAATTAACATCCACATTAAAAAGCGATCGCCCGTTGCAAAATGGCGATCGCTTTTTGTATTCCCAATGAAATAGCCGATCGTAATCCATATATTTCCTGGGATAGAAGCTTTGAGCTTAAATAGCAATTATGATGCCACTTAATGACACCCATTGGCAATAACTAAAAATAATTCAGCTCAAGTGAAATTCGGACATTTTTAATTTAATTGAGTTCAAAAACAAACAGGAGCAAGTCTCGTGGCACAGCAAAAGGAACGCAAGGCAAAAACAACAATAGATGGTGATAATTTGGGCGAATTGCCTCAAGAAATTACCGAATCTTACGGTACCGGCGTCATCGCTCAACCGGGATTGAGCCAAGACGACATAACAACCCTGCAGGACATCAGTTCGGAATACTCTTCCACCAGTTCCCAAATCGGCAGCGAGGATGGCGATCCTGCTGCGGAACAAGAAAGTGCCACTGGCGAACAATCGGTGGGCGGAACCGCGCCTACTCCCGACCTGGATATTGTTGACGAGCTCGGAGCCGCGGCGGGCATAGAAATGCCAGATGGCGCTATTTTGCACACAACAGATATGCTTGAACATCGAGATGAAAATCGGTGGGAATTAGACCCGAGTTCTGCGGAAGATTATCAGGAACGACCGGATTTTTAGGTCTATGTGGTACAAAAAAAATAGGTAGTATAATAGGAGCGGGTTCACCAGTATCCATACTTCATATCCGAAGTATTTGTAAATCCGCGCCTCCTCACTTTTGCTTTTGCAACACATATCCAACTCCCCGAAAAGTATGCAGTAGGCGTTTTGAGTTACTTGCTTCTAACTTAATCCGTAACGCACGAATATACACTTCAATAATGTTTGACTATCCCATAAAATCGTAACCCCAAACTTTTTCTAAAATTCGGTTACGGGTAACGACTTGACGGGAATTTTGTAGCATAAATTCTAACAAATCAAACTCTTTGGCAGTGAGTTCAATTAGTTGACTGCCTCGATAAACTTCACGGGTTAAACCGTTCAATATTAGGTCTTCAAATTGTAAATTACCCGGGTCATTTGCTTGAGTTTGGCGCCGAGGGGCTTTGACTCTCGCTAGGAGTTCTTCAATACTGAAAGGCTAGTAAAATATAGGCTCAAAGTGATGCAGGGAATTAGTGGCTAACCGGCACTGACTTTACCGCCAGCAGTTTTCATTTCCCTGAGAACAAGGTAATTGTAATTCCTCCCTTGCGTAATTGAGAAAGCTGTACCTCACCCAACTGACAACTGCTATATCTTCTTATTGCTCAACATCTCCGGTGAATTACCCCTCATAAAGTGTGTTTGTAGTCAGGACTTTAGCCCTCTATATGCGGGTGAATAATCACTATTAGTCCTGACTACAAACTTACTGTGCTTAGATCACCGGGTATGATATTATGTATCGCAAAAACCGGGTTGATGAAGCCAACCCTCCTTAACAAAAAGGTGCTGTATGGAATTTAAAGATTTTCTGGCTTTGCTGCATCCTATTTTAGCTGTAGCGATTGTTTTTCCTATGCTTGGTATTGTTCTCAATATGGCGTGGCAAACCATGCAGCGTCGCAAGCAAATTGCGATCGACACCAAGAGCAAAATTCCACCTGTAGTCGGTCCAGAACACGTCAAAGCAGGTCGAATTCTGTCAGGTTCTGTGGTAGGAGTGACGTTGGTGGGTCTAGCCTACCCGATTTTTGAGCATATTTTGAGCAAGGATGTTTGGAGCAAAAACTCGTTTCAGGTCATTTTCATTGTGCTGATGTTTGTTGCAACGATCGCCTCTTTGGTCATGCTATATCGAGCGACACCCGCTTTATGGCGCGGCATATTTGCAACGCTAACAGGTACTGGTTTGGTGATTCTTGGCACTCAAGATGGCGTTTATCGGCGAACCAATGAATGGTATTGGTCTCACTACTACATTGGGATCGCCGCTGCGCTAATTATGGTTTTCTCCCTTGCCATCATTCAAGACATTTACAAAGACCGCTCAAATCGCTGGCGCACTATCCATGTGATATTGAACTCGATCGCTGTGCTGCTCTTTCTGGGACAGGGAATGACCGGAACCAGGGATTTATTAGAAATTCCTTTGAACTGGCAGAAACCCTATATTTATACCTGTGATTTCGCCAATAAGACCTGCCCAAAGTCGTGAGCGATGACCTTATCGATATTCAAGTCTAAAATTAGTAGAAATTAGAGAGGGCGGGACACCCCACAAGGAATTTCATGTATTGTGGAACAGGCATCTTGCCTGTTTTTGAGATTTTATGTATTGTGGAGCAGGCATCTTGCCTGTTCTTGAGACGAGAATGTTGCAATATCTGGGTCACTACCAATCAGTCACCAATCTTAATCATTGCGAGTCAAACCCTGAAGGCTAACTTGCAAAATCGACAAACCCAAAATCAGCAAAAACAAAACCAGCCCGATCGTACAAGCATAGCCAATTTCCAAATCCTTAAAAGCCCGTTCGTAAAGATAATAAACAACAGTCTTAGAACTATTTCGCGGCCCGCCCTGAGTCATAATATAAACTTCTTCAAAAACCTTAGTAGCAGAAATCGCCGAAATCACGGCTACCAAAACTAAATAAGGCTTCATCAGCGGCACAGTAATATCCCAGTGCTTTCCCAAACCATCAGAACCGTCAATAGCAGCCGCCTCATAAAGTTCTGCAGGAATAGCTTGCAGCCCTGCCAAATAAATCACCATGTAATAACCCAATCCTTTCCAGATAGTAACCGCCATGACGCTAAAGATTGCTAACTTCGGATTAGCCAGCCAAGAAACAGGAGGCAAACCCAACAATTCCCCCAACTGATTCAGCAGTCCAGTCTCAGCAAACAGCCACTTCCAAGCAATCCCGGCGACAACCATTGAAATCACCGCCGGCGTGTAGTATGCTGCTCGAAACCAGTTCATCCCCTTAAGTTTTTGGTTGCACAAAATCGCCATTCCCAACGGTAGAACAACCAATACAGGCACAACGCAGGTGAGATACAGCAGCGTATTCGTCAAAGTTTGCCAGAATGTGCGATCGCCCCACAACCTGTTAAAATTCTTCAAACCCACCCACTGCGGCATTTGAGTTAAATCATATTCGTAATTAGTAAAACTCAAATAAAAAGCTTGCACCGCAGGCCACAAAACAGTCAAACTCAAAATAAATAACGCAGGTAGCAAAAACAAATAAGGCGTCAAGGAGCGTCGGGAAAAAGTCACAGACATAGTAATTAGTAATTGGTAACTTTACTCGTTAACAGGCTATGCCTGGGAAGCAGTTATAAAACTCGCATTTGTAGGGTGCTATTCGGCGCACCTGCGCTGAGTCCTTGAAAATATTTCTTGTCCCCCCCTTATTAAGGGGGGTTAGGGGGGAGCTAGACTTTGACCCTACAAATAATAATTATTTAACTCCCGCAAACAAACCCTGCCAGTCTCCGGGAGAACTGCCATTTTCCTCCTCTTTCACCTCAAAAGTAACCTTGCAAGCTTGCGGTTGTTCCAAAGCCTCCACGCACAATTCTGCAATATCTTCCCGACTGACTTTGCCCCTAATATTGTCTCCTTGCTCAAATATTAAAGCTTTGCCTCCCGGTTCTTCAGTTAAAGCGCAAGGTCTGACAATAGTATAAGGTATGCCGCTCGATCGCACACAATCTTCCCCTTTCAACTTCCAAGTCAAAATCCCCCCCAACATATCATTCATCCTGACTGCCGGCGGTTCTTCTTCCAAGTTAATTCCCGGGCGGCCAGGGCGGGTAACTCCTGCCGAACTCACCATCACAAATCGCGGCAAAGTCTGTCCCCCATAAGCTTTAATAGATTCTAACTCCAGTTGAAAAATACCCGGTGTAAATTTCGGGTTGAGCGCGCCGTCATATTCAAACTTGCTCAACATTAACTGAAAAGAAAAAATACTGCTGCCATCAAATTTAGAGCCATCCTTAACAGTTTTCGCGCGGAATACTGGAATTAACTCATCAAAAGGAACGGTGATAGTAATCCAGGTATTGTAAACAGTATCAAACGAATAGCAATAGCCAATTCCATCCCATTTAGCTTCGTTGCGAACAATCAATTTGTAGCGCTTGCCGTCTCCTTTGACGCGCAGGTGGAGGCCGCTAAATCCTGTGAGATTGAGCGGAGGATCAAAGTTGCGGGTACGCACCGAAGCAAAGCCACCCGAGTTGGCAGTAGAAACATTGCCTGTGAATATAGCTGTATTGTCTGTCAGCCGGATCGAACTTTCGCTAGTGCCGCCCATCACGATGTCGTCCAGGGCCCCCCAAGTTTCTTTTAAATCTTGGCTGGGTTTTGTGAAGTCAAAAATTGTTTTGTCGCCTGGTTGAATTAGCTGGCGGCGAACAGCTTGGACTAAATTATTAAGGCCTTTGTATTCGACTATTTCGGGAACATCCACAACTTCCGGCATATAAAATTTGATGCCTTGATAATATTTTTCCCGCGTTGGGGTGTCTCCTTCTATCGGTTGAACTTTAGTGCCGGTACAGCAGATAACTGCTTCCACACCCTCGGTTACTAGCGGTGTTAGCGTCTCTGCCAGAGTGATATCTCCTTCGACTAATTCGACATTATTGCCGAGAATTTCTGTTGCTCTTTTAGCATCTCTGACGAGGCAGCGTACTTTATATCCCCGCTGTTGCAGCCGCTTAACAACTCGTTTCCCGACGCCGCCGGTAGCACCGGCTACCAGTATCAGTTTGGGTTGGTCTTTTTTAGTTTTGCTGCTGCTTCCCAAGAGTTGTTGCAGCCAGCTAATGCTGCCAATGAAGGGAATGACGCCGAAATAAGCCAAGGTTTTGAGAAACCGGCCGGCATCCCATTGGGCGGTCTTTTTTTCAGTCATACTAGCTTCCTCTGAATTGGCTCAAATCTACTTAGCTGCTTTTGTATTTTAATCGAATTTTCGATTTTTGAATTTGGGCGATTCCCTACCATTCGGGATAGCTTCGCTAGCGCGGACTTTGTTTACTTGACAATGGGTGTGGGATGAGTTTGGCTCAAGGGAATCTCAATAATCAACTCGGTTCCCTCTCCGGGGGCAGAAATGCAAGTCAATTTGCCACCGTGTTGTTCTACCGCAATTTCGTGGCTAATCGCCAAACCTATCCCTGCACCTTTGCCTACCTGTTTTGTGGTAAAAAAAGGCTCAAAAATTTTCTGGCGAACTTCTTCTTCCATGCCCCAACCGTTGTCCTTGATCCGAACTGCTACGGCTTTTTCTCCGGGACAAAGTTCAGTCATGATCCGAATTTGTCCGTACTTAACTGGCTCTTCTTTGTCCCCGCCGTGGGACGATAAATTCTTGTTGATAAAGGCCTCTTCGAGAGCATCAACTGCATTTGTCAGCACATTCATAAATACTTGGTTGATTTGAACTGCGTAACACTCAACCAAAGGCAGAGAACCATATTCTTTGATGAGATGAATTGCGGGGCGATCGGGCTTCGGTTTGAGCCGGTTGCTCAAAATCAATAAAGCGCTGTCCAATCCGTCGTGAATGTCAACTGGTTTAATCTCTGCTTCGTCAATTCTAGAGAAGTTTCGCAGCGACTGAACTATCTCGCGGATACGGTTAGCTCCTACTTTCATTGAACCCAGTAACTTCGGTAAGTCTTCAACTATAAACTCTAATTCAACTGCTTCTATTTGTGCTTGAATTTCTGGCGAAGGCGACGGATAGTGCTGCTCGTAAAGCTGCAATAAATTGATCATTTTTTGACTGTATTCATTAGCATAGCTAAGATTGCCGTAGATGAAGTTAATCGGGTTAGTGACTTCATAAGCAACCGCCGCCACCAACTGTCCCAAACTTGACATTCTTTCGCTTTGCACCAATTGAGTTTGCGCCCGCTTCAGCTCGGACATCGCTGTTTTTAAATTAGCAGTTTTTTCCCGTTCTCTGGCGACTGATGCTTCTAGTGCTGTATTTAATTTTTCGAGTTTATCGACTTGGCACAGCACTATATTAATCATTGCTTTTCTCAGTTCCAATGCAGCGTCTATTTCGCATTGTTTCCAAGGCAACGATTTGTACCTGACATTTTCTTTCCACAGCTCGAAGGATTTCCGAGGAGACAGTCGAGGGTTGCCATCTTCATCGGTTTCAACTGGTTTGTTGGGGTTGCCCGCCCAATTCACCGTCTTAATTACTTCCGGGCGAAACCACAAAACGTATATTTTCTGAGTCGGCGATATTGCTATAGCCAAACACCCGCTGGCTGTGTCTTTCAATTCCTCAGCTTCTGGATAGCATTGGGTGAGCGAGTCTGTATAAAAAATTTCTTTATTTAAATGCTTTTGCACCCACTGAGTTAAGTATTTGAGGGATTCTCCGTGAGGTGTGTGCCCTACTTGATAGCAATTGTCTCCAAATACTATTGCGGCTCCCTGCGCGTTGACTGCTTCTAGCAAATTATGCTGACATTTAACTAACACTTGTGACAAGTTGTCGGACGTGGATATGTCTTCAAAAATCTTGGTTTGAATCGATTTTAAGTGTAGTTTGTAGTCGTAGTCTTCGTTGCCTTCTTTTGATTGCAGTTCTAAGGACATTACTTGCCCGATAAATTCGCAGGCGGCGCGCAATTCATAGTTAAGGTGTTTTGGTGTATAGTTGTGGCAAGCAATCAATCCCCACAGTTTTTTGTCTTTGATTAACGAGATTGACATCGAAGCTGCAACGCCCATATTTTGGAGGTATTCTATGTGAATGGGAGAAACGCTTCTCAACACGCTGAAACTCAGGTCTAGGGGCTGGGGGGTAACAGCATTGTTTCCTGAAACAACGGGGACGGGTTGATAATTAATATCTGGGATTAACCTCAGCCAATTTAACGCATACAGTTGTCTGGCTTGTTTGGGAATATCTGAACTAGGGTAGTTTAATCCCAAGAAAGGACTTAGATTTTCTGCTTTGTCTTCAGCGATCACAGCGCCGTTGCCTTCGTGGTCAAATTGATAGAGCATAACTCGATCAAAACCAGATATTTTTCTGACTTCTTCTACAGTTATTTGAGATAATTCTTTGAGAGTTTGGGCGCTTTGAATTTTGCTGACGGTGGCTCTCACTGAATGATAAAAGCTAAAAACAGAAAGATTTTCTGGGTTGGTGGCTAATTCTAATTCGACCATCAATACTTTTTCTACTCGGTGAAGTATGCAGTCAAATTCTAAATATTTACCTGGGTTCTTGACAACAGTGAGTTTAATGGGATTAACGGTTTTTAAGTTTTCATTAAGCAAACAAAGCTTGAGTTTTTTTAATTGAACTCGATTGAATAATAAGCTCAAATTTTTACCGATCGCACTTGCTGCATCAATTCCTAACAAATCTTGCGTATTTTCGCTGACTTGGACTATTTCTAGTTCAGGTTCTCGTACAACAAGTAGCACCCCGTGTGGCTGAATGTGCCCCGATAGGTGAATTGGTTCTCTGTCGCAGTTTGTCAAGTCAACTTCTTCGAGTGCGGGAATTGTGATTTGTTGATCCATTTGCTTTGTCTTCCGCTGTGAAATTTGGAGAGGGTTCTATTGATTTGAGATTTGAGAGCAAATTGGCTTTTCCATAATAATCTCATATTGTTCGATCGCATAATGGCTCGATCCCTTGACGGACACGGAGAATCAATCACCCGATACTCAGCGAATCAAAAATGATTTAGTCGAAAACCAGCCTGCAGTATGTGTTGCTGTTTAAGCCGCCTCAGCGTTCTAGAATTTTTACCGACTTGGCTCTTCTATACTATCCCTTCCCGATGTTAATTATCATAGCAATTGTTGCCATTCTTCAAGTATGTTTAATAATTTCCCAAAACTTTAATATTTGTGGTAAAATTTTGCCTGCTGGAAAAGGGGGAGAGAAATGCGTCTCCAGAGCGACCTACTTACTGAAATATTAAGTTAAGGTAAGGGTGACAAGATCTGAAAGTCAAGTCACGCTAAGCTCTTTAAGTATACCCAACAGGCCCGACAATTAGACTGATGATCGACTTCAATACAGTTACTGAATTTTCTCATACCTACTGCATAGCTATCTGTGCCTTTTTAGTTCCGGCAAACTTGCTGACTACTTTGCATACAGCGATTTTGATAGGACTAAACCGACCTCGAATGCAAATTTGGGCGTCTGTCGCTGTGGCCAGCCTTTGGGCTACAGCAATGATATTTCACGTTTTTACCTGGTTCGCGATCGGGGTAGTAATGCCTCCGACATACATCTTGCTAGTTATGGCAATTACTTGTCTGACAATTAATGTCTGGGCGATCGCTCATCCTGCAAGCATGATGCAATTAATTCGAGTTGCGGTATCAGTTGTTAGGGGATATTTCAGAAGGAAGAAGGATGTAGTTGTCTAAGAGAGACAGATATAGCTATCTAGAACTCAACAAAAAATGGCAGGGGGTAATGTGAAAAAAATCAGGGAAAATATGGGCTTCAGAAGAGTTTGTCGGAAGACAAATCGTGCTTCTGAGGGCTGAGTTTTCAGCGCTTATTCCGGTTCGCGATCGCGACAATCTTCTGCTTCCGGGCCACGGGGATGGATCGTGCAGTTGAGCAGGTAGCCGCCATCGCTTCTGCCGTAATAGTAGCGGCATCCGATGCAAATTGCGGGAGGTTCGATCGCACTTTGGTAAACCGGATAATCCGCAGTCGCCAGCAGCGAAAAGTCCCGCTGCGTCTGAACATTCCCGATAATAGCGCCGGAGAGTTCGACAGCTTGGCGGATGTTTTCGATCCGGGTGTAAGGCGGCAGGTAAATGTCAATACAAAGGCGTAGACCCTGGCTATCCTGATCGTGGCGGGTAATAGTGCCTCCGAGCAAACCGACGCGCGAAGCGATAGTCGAGGAAAATTCGCTCAGGGAGGTGCAGTAACCGGAGAAAACGTGAATATGTTCGTCCGTAGTAGCTCTCACCGTCAGGCGAGTGGGAATTCGCAATCTCAGGTAAGCGTCGAGTTCGTCAAAAACTGGTTCGGCGATTGATAGCATTTGGTTTGCGTCTTCGTGCTTGAGCCCAAAACCCTTAGAAACCTTTGACACAAGGGCTACTAAAATATCAAAAACTTCGCTTAAGAGGGATTGTAGCCTGCTATCAATGGCGATCGGACATTCTCTCAGCAGCTTTAAATAATCCTCCAAACGATGAGCAATGCGCTGAATGCTGCTAAATCCGAGCATAGCTGCTCCCCCTTTAATCGAGTGCGAGGCTCGGATGAGCTGGTGTATTCTTTGGGGATCTGGCACGGTATTTTGCAGATCTTGCAAGCCTGGTTCGATAATTTGGATCTGTTCTGTGGCTTCTTCGATAAAGTAGCCGATGATCCGCTGTAGTTGTTCTGGCAGCATAATTTTATTCTCCTAAAGGCAACCGAGTATTATTAGTCATTACTCAAACCTTTGATAGTCCTGAATCGATATTTCACCGATCAGTTATTGGGATTTTTAAGCCCTAATTTGTTTTATTCTGACTCACGGCAACTGTAGTGGCAATGTCGAAAACTGTTAACTCTTAACTGTTGACAGTAATTTTTTTTGCTCCGACGGTAGCGGTTGCTACCCCCAACAGCAGCACCCCAGCACCTGCGAGTACCGCCGGCCCAGGCACTTCCCCAAACAGCAAATAACCCAACCAACTCGCCCCAACCGGTTCAAACAAGATGGCAAGAGTTACCAGAGTTGGGGAAATCTGCATTACGGCCCAGTTCAAAATGGTGTGGCCGACTAACTGAGGCAAAGCGGCCGTTAACAAAATATAAAAATATACAATGTCGGGGTAATTAGTATAAGTAGTGCCGAAGGCGAAGGGGAGAGGCAGCAGTACGATCGCAGCAACAGTATAGGCGATCGCGATATAGCCACCAATTCCCAGTCCCCGCCGCTGAGCTTCCCGGCCCAGCAGCAAATACAAGCTGACAGCCCAGGAACCAGCCATAGCGAGGAAATCGCCCAGCAGTTGGCTGCTGCCAGCATCCGCTGCGCCCGCACTTCCCACAGCGATCGCCATTCCCCCAGTCAGGGCTATAGTAATGCCAGCGATCGACATTTTGCTGAGTTTTTCCCCGAACCAGAAGCGCGACAACAGCGCTACCCAGACAGGATTAGTGGTGACAAGGGCCGTCGAGGCGGCGATCGAAGTATAAGAAAGTGAGGTAATCCAAAGGGCAAAATGCAGGGCGAGACACAAACCCGCAGCAGCCGCATAGCGCCGAGCTCCCGGTTGCAGGGCGTTCCACTGAATTTTCCGCCAAGCCGGAAGCAGAATTAAAGCAGATAAAGTCAGACGAGAGGCCGCGAGCACCAGACTGAAACCCAAACCGCCCGCCCCTGCTGAAAAGTTAGCCAGCCGAATTAAGATTGAGGAAGTTGAGACGGCTAAAACCCCAATAATTAACACTAGGGCGATCGACCAATTAGGCAGTTGTTTCGGAAGATTCATTTTTTAGGCATTGGGCATTGGGCATTGGGCATTGGGCATTGGGCATTGGGCATTGGGCATCGGGCATCGGGCATCGGGCATTGAGAAAATTTATATAGCAATTTTCACATAATGCTGAACACTTTCTGAAGACTTTCTCTTCCCTTCTCTTCTCCTCTCTTCCTTCGCGTCCTTCGCGTCTTCGTTGTTCGTTAAAAAAAAACCGCTCGCCATTCTTAAAAAATTCCCATATCCAAGAAATATTAATGTATAGTAGGGGCAGGGCGGGTTTATGAAATTGTATATTACGGGCAATTATTGTTTGCGAACCCGCCCTACAAAATTCAACATCAAACAAGTCCGAATCATCTCGTTTCCGGTTGCATCGGTATTATTCAAACAGTTAACAGTCAACAGTTAACAGTCAACAGTCAACACTCATTCCGGTTCAGCCGGAATTGATATTACAATTTATAACTATCTATGGCTCCTACAGTTTTGATTACAGGCGCTTCTCAAGGAAGCGGCAAAGCAACAGCAATTTTATTTGCAAGTAAAGGTTACGATGTAGTGATGGTAGCTCGCCAGCCAGAGAGATTGGCAGCAGCAGTGGCTCAAGTGCAGCGAGAAGGCACTTCCGCTGTAGCTATTCCGGGCGATGTCGGCGACATTCATCAAGTGCGCGCGATCGTCCAAAAAGCCCTAGATACCTGCGGCAACATCGATGTTTTAGTTAACAATGCTGGCATTTGTCTCACGGGGGCGATCGAGCAAACTACCTCCGAAGACTGGCAGCAATTAATGAATACCAATTTTTGGGGATGCGTTAACACAATTCAAGAAATTTTGCCACATTTTTTGCAACGAAAAACAGGGACAATAGTCAATGTTGGTTCCATTGGCGGCAAAATGCCTTTGCCTCAAATGACTGCTTATTGTGCGAGCAAATATGCAGTCACCGGTTTAACAGAAACTTTGCGATTGGAATTAGCGCCTCAAGGTATTCACGTTTGCGCCGTGCATCCGGGCTTGATTAATAGCGATTTTTTAGAAAGAGCTCAATTTCGCGATCGAGACGAACCCGCAGTCGAATTGCGCCGCCAGCAAATGAGCAAAATGCTGAAATCTGAGTGGGCAACTCAGCCAGAAGATATTGCTAAAGCTATCTGGGATGCTGTGAAAAATCAGCGTGCAGAAGTTACCGTCGGCCCTGCTTTTTTGGCATCGGAAGCTTATCGGTTGTTCCCCGGTTTGATGCAGTGGGCAATGGAAAAGGGCAAGTTATAATCCTAAGTGGTAATGGATAATTGGTAATTAGTAAAGTACCCAGGGCGCACCGGAAAAATTATTAGTAACGCGCCTGAGTCCTAGGGGTCCCTCCACTTGAATATATACAACTCAAGAAAGAGAGTGTTAAACCCGGCCCGAACACTATAATGGCAAACAAACCAGGAAACACCACCATGCAAATCAAAGCACTAGCAGCTAAAAAAACAGGGGGATTGCTTGAAGAATACAAATTCGATGTCGAATCTCCAAAAGTACATGAATGTCTGATAAAAGTCTTAACTTGCGGCATTTGTCACTCTGACTTGCACATGATTGACAACGACTGGGGTCAATCAAAATATCCCCTCGTTCCGGGCCACGAAGTTATCGGAGAAGTGGCAGAAATAGGGCCGCAAGTGACTCACTTAAAAGTGGGCGATCGCGTTGGTGTCGGCTGGCAAAGGTCGTCTTGTTTGCAGTGCCGCGACTGCTTGCGCGGTAACGAAAATCTCTGCGATGAAAATCAGGGATTAATTGTTACGGGCCCGGGCGGTTTTGCCGATTATTTGATGGTAGATTCCCGGTTTGCTTTTCCTATTCCCAAAGGCATCGATTCCAAAATAGCGGGGCCGCTGTTGTGCGGCGGAATTACGGTTTACGCCGGTTTGCGGAATGCGGGGATGAGTTCAGGGCAAGAAATTGGCATTCTCGGCATCGGCGGTTTGGGACACATGGCGGTGCAATTTGCGAAAAAATTAGGCAACCGCGTTACAGTTTTTACTACTTCCCAAGATAAGGCAGAATTTGCAGAAAAAATGGGGGCGGACGAAGCTATTGTAGTAGGAAAAGGCGAAATTCCTCAAGCGCCTAGCAGCAAATTAGATATTTTGTTGAGCACTGTTCCTGCTGCTTTAGATTGGGTTCCGTACATTGATTTTCTCGATTCTGACGGGGCGCTTGCTTTTGTGGGAGTTCCCGACGCACCTTTGAGCATTCCCTTGTTTCCGTTGCTGACAAAGCGGCGCCGAATTATGGCTTCGCCGATCGGCGGTCGCGCTATGATTAATGAAATGCTGTCAATTGCAGAGAAGTTTGGGATTGAGCCGATTATCGAAGTTTTTGCGATCGCACAAGCGAATGAAGCAATGCAGAAAGTCCGCGACAATCAAGTGCGCTATCGCGCAGTTTTGACGGTGAGTTAGATAATGCGTAATCGGTAAGGTGCGCCTAGCGCACCCTACTAGAGATATATAAGCAACGACTTAAAGCAAAGAATTAGCATTAATAAAACGACCGTTTAAATCGGCTGGGGTCACATTCAAAACAGTACCCAACAAAGCATTAGTAAAACCAAATCTAATATTAGTAGCTTCTACACGGCCGTTGCCATCGGGATCGAGACTTCGCTGGGAGATGCCACCCTTGGCTAACAAACTCGTTCCACCGGCTATACTTGCAGGATCGATCAGCAGCAGTCTCGGATCGTTCAAGCTATAACTTACCTCTTCCAAGGAGATATTGCTACTGGTAAATGGCACACTAATTCCAATCGAATCGTTAGACTTATCAAAATCCACAATTACCGCGTCAGGAACTTCAATACCAACTACTCTAATTCCCGCTTGATCGACTCGCAAAACAAATACATCGCTACCTGCACCACCTTGGTAAATATCGACATCTCTGTCGCCAATTAAAGTATCATTACCGTCACCGCCCACTAACAAATCAACACCTTGTCCTCCGCGCAGCAAATCATTTCCCGCACCCCCATCAAGGAAATCGCTATTTCTATCTCCTGTCAAGAAATCCTCGCCAAATTCTCCCAAAACATCGTCATCATCTTTGCCACCGTAAATAGAATCACTGCCGACACCACCTAACAGACTGTCTTTACCATCGTTACCGAAAATCCGCTCTGCATCTGACGAGCCCCTGACAGTATCATTGCCGCCCACCATCCAAAGTCCCCCAGGAAAACTAGTAAGTTGTCCTGGTGCAAGTGTAATATTTTCAGGAGAATTGTCTCCTACCAAACGAGGGATGTCTGAATTATCTGGGGTGAGTACCATAATTGTAAACTTTGTGCGATGTGAGCATGGATATTGTGCAATATTCTACAGCTTATTAGGGTGCGCCAGAACACAGTTACTTCCTGACTCGCGATCGAGAAATCGCGGCCACACCCTACTAGACAGCTCGATCGCTCCATCTTGGCACAAGCCTGATGGAAATACCCTAGATTAAAATAAAAGTTAAAATTTGAGCCGATGCCAATTATCTTAGTTGAAGACTTGAGCAAAGTTTATCCGGTAGCGATTAAAGAACCGGGGCTTAAAGGAACAGTGCGACACTTTTTTAGTCGCACTTACCGCAATATCAAAGCAGTTGAGGGCGTTTCTTTCAGTATTGAACCGGGGGAAGTCGTGGGGTTTCTAGGTGCTAACGGTGCGGGCAAAACTACTACGCTGAAAATGCTGACTGGTTTGATTTATCCCTCGGCTGGTACTGTGAGAGTGTGCGATCGTACTCCTTTCCGTCGCGAAGCCGATTTTCTGCAAAAAATAACCTTAGTGATGGGGCAAAAACAGCAGTTAATTTGGGATTTACCCGTGCTTGATTCTCTGGGAATCAATGCCGCTGTCTACGGCATTCCCGATGCAGATTATCGACGGCGAGTCGGAGAATTGACAGAGATGCTGTCACTAGAAGGCAAGCTAAATCAGCCGGTACGAAAGCTTTCTTTAGGCGAACGCATGAAAGCTGAATTGATGGCGGCGCTGCTGCACCAGCCGGAGGTATTATTTTTAGATGAACCGACTTTAGGTTTGGATATAAACGCACAGTTTAGCGTCAGACAATTTCTGCGAGAATATAACGAGCGCTATCAAGCAACGGTGCTGTTGACGAGCCACTACATGGCTGACATTACTGCTTTGTGCAAGCGCGTTTTGTTAATCCATGAAGGGCAATTAGTTTATGATGGCAGTTTGGACGGATTGCTCGACAGGTTTGCACCTTATCGGGAAGTTCAGGTAAAATTAGCTAAACCGCTGGCAAAAGATAGTGCTTTTGCTTACGGAGAGGTAGAATCTATTGAGGGACAATCGGTACGGTTTTTAGTCAAAAGGGAGGAGCTGACGGTGAGTGTGGCGAAGATTTTGGCGGAGTTGGAAGTGATAGATTTGACTGTTACCGATCCGCCAATTGAAGAGGTAATTGGTAGAGTTTTTCGCACTGGAAAAGTGTAATGTTTTTGGCTGGGTTCATTCTCCATAGCAGGCAAGATGCCTGTTGCACTAGAATTATAAAGTAGAACAGGCAAGATGCCCGTTCCACTAGAGATTTAATGTTTTTGTGGAACGGGCTTATAGCCCGTTGCTAACACCTAAAAATTGAACAGGCAAGATGCCTGTTCCACGAGAGTTTCCATGTTTTGTGGAACGGGCTTATAGCCCGTTGCTAACCCCAAAAAACAGGCAATATGCCTGTTCCACTATAAATTCAATGTTTTGTGGAACGGGCTTATAGCCCGTTGCTAACACCTAAAAATTAACTCTAAAATTGATATGAACAGAATTGTGAAAATTGCTAAAACTTTGCTAGTTACCTACTACGCTTATATGCTCGAATACCGGGCGGAATTGTTTTTGTGGGCGCTGTCGGGAGCTTTGCCGTTTATCCTGATGGGTGTTTGGATGCAGGCGGCAGAAACTGGTCAATTTGGGCTGAATTCGCTCGACTTTGCCCGTTATTTTTTAGCAGCTTTCATTGTCAGGCAAACAAATGTAGTTTGGGTGATTTGGGAGTTTGAAAAGGAAGTAGTGCAAGGCAGGCTATCTAATAGATTGTTGCAGCCTCTAGATCCCGTATGGCATCACTTTGCATCTCACGTTTCCGAAAGGTTTGCGAGGCTGCCGTTTGTATTGGGATTAGTGCTGCTGTTTTTTGCACTTTACCCGCAGGCTTTTTGGCTGCCGAGTTTGGGCAGGTTTTTGCTGTTTTTGTTGGTTATCGTCTTGGCTTTTTGCTTGCGGTTCCTGATACAGTATACCTTTGCGCTGTTTGCTTTTTGGCTGGAGAGGGCAAGTGCGATCGAGCAATTCTGGTTTCTAATTTACCTGTTTTTATCGGGACTTATCGCGCCGCTAGAAGTGTTTCCTGCACCCGTGCGCGAAGTAGTTTTGTGGACGCCTTTTCCTTATTTGATTCATTTTCCCGCTTCAATCTTGATCGGATTGCCCGTAGATCTAGGCCGCGGTTTGTTGGTAATGTTGGGTTGGAGTGCGGTGTTTTTTGTGTGGAATCGCTGGCTTTGGCGGCAGGGCTTGAAACAGTATTCAGGCATGGGAGCGTGAATTACCCAGGGCTGATGCTACAGTATTCCTCATATGCGAGAATAGTTATAAATCAAGTGGGCATTCAACTCACTTAATTTGTGCGTTTTCATCCCCTCGCTTCACTCTTACGGTTTCGGGCGCGGGACTTCCCGCTTGTTAGTTAAATAATAATTAAAAATTATAAAAGTTTAGATTCCGTCCTAGTATAATACTAATCCTTTTGTCAAAAAGACTTAGGTGAAGCACCGTATTTACCTCGATCGCACACATCATGCAAAAATGCAATCGCGAGTATTCGACAATTGCATAAACCTCCATTTTTTGTATATATAAGTACAAAAGTTTACAATAAACTCTTATATTAATTAACCCAACGACTGATAAACGGGATAAAAGAGATTCTAATGACAGCCAAAAAAAACCTCATTGTAATCGGCAATGGCATGGTAGGTCACAAGTTCCTGGAGTTAATGGTGAGCTCGGATGCTGCCAAACACTGGAATTTAATTACTTTTTGTGAAGAACCGCGCGTTGCTTACGATCGCGTAAACCTCAGCGGATTTTTCTCTGGCAAAACAGCGGGAGATTTATCTTTAGTTGCACCGGGATTTTACCACACAAATGACATAAAGCTTTACATCGGTGACAAAGCAGTCGCCATTAACCGGGAACAAAAAACAGTCTCTTCAGCCAACGGTTTAGAAGTTCCCTACGACAAAATTGTTCTCGCGACCGGTTCCTATCCATTTGTGCCATCAATTAAAGGCAAAGACGCTACAGGAACTTTTGTTTACCGGACAATTGACGACCTGGAAGCGATGTCCGATTACGCTAAGAATTGCAAAAGTGGTGTAGTAATTGGCGGTGGTTTGTTAGGTCTAGAGTGTGCTAATGCTCTGCAAAATATCGGTCTCAAAACTCACGTTGTTGAGTTTGCCTCGCGGCTGATGCCCGTGCAAGTTGACGATATGGGCGGTGCAATTCTCCGCAGCAAAATAGAAGATTTGGGTGTCTCGGTTCATACCAGCAAATCTACCACAGAAATTGTCAGCGAAGATGGCAAAGTTACTAAAATGCTGTTTGCTGACGGTTCGGAATTGGCAACAGATATGATTGTGTTTTCTGCTGGCATTCGCCCCCGCGACGAAATTGCCAGAAGTTGCGGTATAGAAGTAGGAGA
Source organism: Microcoleus sp. POL10_C6 (assembly GCF_036701585.1). Taxonomy (NCBI): domain Bacteria; kingdom Bacillati; phylum Cyanobacteriota; class Cyanophyceae; order Oscillatoriales; family Microcoleaceae; genus Microcoleus; species Microcoleus sp. POL10_C6. Next base: position 32,097 of record NZ_JAUBRB010000038.1, read on the forward strand.
ACGCGGTGGCATTGTGATTAATGATAGCTGCCAAACCTCCGATCCTGACATTTATGCGATCGGAGAATGCGCCCTGTATCAAAATCGCATCTACGGCTTAGTTGCGCCTGGGTATACAATGGCAAGCGTAGCAGCAGATATTTTGAGCATTGTAGCGGATGACGGGCAAGATGCCCGTTCCACAAGCACTTTTACAGGTGCGGATATGTCCACTAAACTCAAATTATTGGGGGTGGATGTCGCTAGTTTTGGTGATCCTTTCCCCAAGTCGGGCGATGCTAAAGAAATTGTTGTCACTGACACATTCCAAGGCATTTACAAAAAATTAGTTTTAAATCAAGACGGCAGCCGGATTTTAGGCGGAATTCTCGTGGGAGATGCTTCGGCTTACGGCACTTTGCTGCAATTCATGCAAAATGAAATTGCTCTGCCTCCGCATCCCGAAGATTTGTTAATGCCACCGCGAGAAGGGGGAGCACCGGCCGGCTTTGGAGTAGACAGTTTGCCGGATTCGGCTCAAATTTGTTCTTGCAATAATGTTACCAAAGGGCAGATTTGTGCAGCGATTCGCGATCATAATTTAACCGATGTTGCCAGCGTCAAGAAATGCACTCAAGCTGGTACGGGCTGCGGTGGCTGCGTGCCTTTGGTGACGGATATCTTCAAGTCGGAGATGAAGAAAGCTGGGTTTGCAGTCAAAAATAATCTCTGCGAACATTTTGAATATTCTCGTCAAGAATTGTATCATTTAGTGCGCTCTCAAGAAATTAAAACTTTTGAGGAGTTGATTGAAAGACACGGCAAAGGTAAGGGTTGTGAAATTTGCAAGCCTGCTGTTGGTTCGATGCTGGCTTCTACTTGGAATGACCATATTTTAGAGAAGTCTCACGTCGGTTTGCAAGATACGAACGATTACTTTTTGGCAAACATTCAGCGCGACGGTACTTATTCGGTGGTGCCGCGAATACCGGGGGGAGAAATTACGCCGGATAAGTTGATTGTTTTGGGTGAAGTTGCCAGGGATTTTGGGCTTTATACTAAGATTACTGGGGGGCAACGGATTGATTTGTTTGGAGCTCGCGTGGATCAATTGCCGCATATTTGGCGTCGGTTGATTGATGCGGGATTTGAGTCGGGACACGCTTACGGTAAGGCTCTGCGTACTGTAAAATCTTGTGTTGGTAGCACTTGGTGTCGTTTTGGGGTGCAGGATTCAACGAGTTTGGCGATCGAGGTTGAATTGCGTTATCGTGGTTTGCGATCGCCCCACAAGCTCAAATCTGCTGTCTCTGGTTGCACTCGCGAATGCGCGGAAGCTCAAAGCAAAGATTTTGGGATAATTGCGACAGAGAATGGTTGGAATTTGTACGTGTGCGGCAATGGTGGTATTAAGCCACAACACGCGGTTTTGCTGGCGACGGATATCGATAAGGAAACGCTGATTAAGTATATCGATCGATTCTTGGTTTTCTACATCCGCACCGCCGACAGATTGGAACGCACTGCTACTTGGTTGAACAAGCTTGAGGGCGGGATTGAATACTTGAAACAGGTGATAATTGAGGATTCTCTGGGCATTTGTGCTGAATTAGAAGCGCAGATGGAACATTTAGTGAATACTTATCAATGTGAGTGGAAAACGACGATTGAAGACCCACAAAAGGTGCAGCGGTTCCAGCATTTTGTGAATTCCGATTTGCCCGATCCGAGTATTGTTCGTGTTGCGGAACGGGGACAAACGCGGCCGGCTAACGAACATGAAAAATCTTTGGTTGGAGTTTCGGAATAACCCTTCCCCAGCCCTCCCCTTGCTAAGGGGAGGGAGTAAGATAACCCCTCCCCAGCCCTCCCCTTGCTAAGGGGAGGGAGTAAGATAACCCCTCCCCAGCCCTCCCCTTGCTAAGGGGAGGGAGCAAGATAACCCCTCCCCTTGCTAAGGGGAGGGAGCAAGATTTGATCTTTCAGGCTGTGTCTGGGAATGAATTCCCGGAGGCTAGGCCTGGAAACCTACCTTCCGAGGCCTAGCTAAGGAACGAGATTGAAGTAAACTAACAGGAAAAGAAAATGGTTCAATCATTACAAGTTTCCGATACAGTAACAACTTGGGTAGATGTGTGTTCTCTGGATGCGATCGCCCCTTATACTGGAGTTTGCGCTTTAGTTAAAGGCGAACAAGTGGCGATTTTCCGAGTGGGAAACGGGGATGAAGTTTATGCGCTTAGCAATTACGACCCGTTTAGTAAAGCTTTTGTTTTGTCGCGGGGAATTGTGGGCGATCGCAACGGCACTCTCAAAGTTGCTTCTCCCATTTACAAGCAAAACTTTAGTCTCACTACCGGGCAATGTCTAGATGATGAAACGGTAAAGATTCCTACTTTTGCGGTTCGGGTTGTAGTCGAGCGCGTCCAAGTAGCTGTTAGTTAGATTCAGCGGCTTAATTGTTCGATCGCCATCCGCCACCACCTAACATTCCTGTGGGTGCTGGCGGATTTTGCATTGGGGCCCTCCCGACTCAGTATTTTTCGTCTAAAATAGAGTCGATTGGCTCCATACTCCAGCATCGCTCAAAAAAATCTCAACTAATATCCGAGCTGATGGGAGGATTGTCAATGCAAACAAACTTCAGCGAGCAGGGTATCGGTATGTTGTTAAAAAAACTTGTTTCCGAAAATAATCCCCAGACGGTAGCAGAGTTAATCCATGCCCAACTCAAAATCGGTCAACTGACTTGGGGCGAACTCAACATACAAGTTTTCGGCCAGCACTGGCGGGACGAATCTTTGCACGAAGTCCTCAGAGAAATTGCAGCTAAGCTCGACAAAGAAACAGCGAGCCAAATTATAGAATATCTCACAGAGCAAAACGGTCAACAAGCAAAATTTATTAATTTGTTTTTAGCAGCGCAATGCCTGTTAAAAGTTAAAAATGATGTTAATAAAAAAACCGCCAAAAAACTGTTAAGCGCTTTAAAAAAGTTATCGCAATACGGTACGGGTTTCCTGATTCTTTATCAAAGCGCTCAAGAGTTGCAGGAAACTTATCAAATTCGCAATCGATCGATCGCCGCGATCGCCCAAACTTGGAAAAACGACCCGCAAACCCTTCCCTGGTTGAAAATACTCGCTCACTCCACCGACTGTGGCGAAGTCCGATCCACAGCAGTCGAAGCAATAGCCCGTGGTTGGCCAGACCAGCCAGAAATTTACCTGATGCTCAAAAACCTCGCCAAATCCGATGGAAGCTGGGCAGTGCGATCGACCTGTGTGCGAGAAATGGCTTCTGGTTGGCCCGACACGAACGATACCTTGCCGCTGCTGACTGCCTTGGCTCAGTTTGATCAAAGTCCCGCAGTTCGCACCGCAGCACTCGAACAGTTGGCCTCTAATTGGCCCGATCGCACAGATACCTTGCTGCTGCTGAGAAGCGCCGCCGAATCCGACGAAAATTTGGGAGTACGAGTCTGTGCGTGGCAAGAAATAGCCAGAGGTTGGCACAGCCTTTTAGGCACCGCCTCCCTGCTCAAAAACCTTGCCCAGACAGGAAGTTCTATCCTGCGAACCGTAGCGGTGCGGGAGTTGGCAGCAGGCTGGCCCGCCGCAGCCGACGTTTACCTGCTGCTGAAAACCCTAGCCGAATCCGACAGCAGTAAAGAAGTGCGGACAGCAGCCTTAGAAGAATTGGCCTCGCACTGGCCCGATGAACCAGACATTTACCTGCTGCTGAAGACTAAAGCCGAGTCCGACGCGAGTTCGAGCGTCCGGCGCTCAGCAGTGCAAGCAATTGCCTCTGGCTGGCCTGGGAACCCCGAAACTCTGACTTTTTTGAAAAATATAGCATTGGGCGATCGCGACGCCGACCTGCGAGAAATAGCCCTACAACAGATAGCAGCAGGTTGGCCCGACCACCCAGAAACCCTGCCCCTGCTGCAAAAAATAGCTGATTCCGAGGATTACTGGACTGTGCGGCAAGTAGTAGTGGAGGCTGTCGCCGCACTGGCGTCAGGCAGTCTCGAAGTCTTTGGCTGGTTGCAAAATCTCGCCGGGTCAGACAGACACCTGAACGTCCGAGAAACTGCGGTGGAAGAAATCGCAAAACGCTGGTCTCACCGGGGCGAGACGCTGCCTTTCCTCAAAAGCCGGGTCGAGTTGGAGCATGATTCTCACCTGCTGAGCGTGCTGGTGCGATCGATCGTGCGGGGGTGGCCCGACGCCCCGGAAACCTTGTCTTGGCTGAAAATTCAGCTCGATTCTGGGGAAGCGCTAGTGCGGGAAGCGGCGGTGCTTGAACTCGCTTACAACTGGCCAGACAATCCTGAAACTTGGATGCTGCTGGAGGCTAAAGCAGAGGGCGATGAGAGTCCCGCTGTCAGGCAAATCGCTTTGCAAAACTTAGCGCGCGGGTGGACAAATCAGTCTCAAACTTTCGAGTGGCTCAAAAGTAGAGCTCAAAAAGATGAAGATTCGCAGGTGCGGGCGATCGCCCTGGTAGAGTTAATGCGGGGATGGAAAGACGAGCCGGGAATGTTTGAGTTTTTGCGCGATCGAACTTTGAGCGATCCTGAAAATCAAAACGGTTCTTTTCCTTACAATCCCAGATTTACAGCACTCGAAGCGATTATCGAACATTATCCCGAAAATCCGGGAGTTGTGCCTTTGTTGCGATCGCTTGCAGTTTCCGACGCAGAAGAGCAAGTGCGGGCCTTAGCGGGTCGCCGGCTACGCAGCCAAGACTGGTAAGTAGAAACAATCCTTTAGACACCTCGGAAAATTAATCATGCCTGCTCTTATTTCTGGAGTTTGATGAGGCTCCAACTTTAGACGTTTAGGCATAACTTCTCTTCCTTGCACTCTTAACATTCTTTCAGTATATCATTCCGGCGCAGGCGGAAGAGATATTAACAGTTAACACTAGGACTAACTCAAACGAGTGACACTCAAATGAGTGACACTCGAAAAAGTGACTGTGCATTAACAAATCCCACCAGTTATACCTGAAATATCAAATACCAAAACTTAAATGTTGAGAGGAACCAAATTATGTACACCGAAGAAAGAAGCTTGAACAATGAAACTATGGCTCTCGTCGCCGAAACTACTTCTCAATCAACTCTGGCATTTGCTGAAACCACTGCAGGAAACAAACCCACATTACAAAGGGGTTCAACAGGTCAAGCTGTCAAGGAACTACAACAGCTTCTCTATCATTGGGGTTATTATTCCGGGGCGATTGACGGTATTTTCGGCATCCAAGTTCACAACGGCGTCAAAGGCTATCAACACCGCGTCTTTTTACAAGAAGATGGGATTGTCGGCCCTATCACTTGGCAAGCACTATACTCTGGTGCACCTGTGAATATGCCGGTAGTCATGAAGGGCAGTTCTGGTAATGCTGTTAAAATTGTTCAGAATGTCTTGAAAATGAATGGATACTATTTCGGTTCCATTGACGGATTCTTCGGGGCGATGACAGATGTAGCAGTGCGACAATTGCAACTCAGCAAGGCTTTACCGCAAGATGGAATTGTCGGCTACAAAACTTGGCACGCCCTCAGCAAGTTACGGCACTAATGACGGGTGGGATTCATATAAATTCCGGTTGTACTCAGAAAAGATTGTTGACTGTTGACTGTTGACGAGCGGGTCGAAAAACTGAATGGTTGAGTGCTAACTGTTGACTCGATTTGATTATTCCGATGCAACCGGAAACTATATGATGACGTTGGTGTTGGTATTTTGATGCTGTAGGACTTTGTTTCATTTCAGTTGATAATTTAAGCAATATCTAAAGGAGTACGTGTCATGGGTACTAAATTTAAGAGAAGAATTCTCTCAATTGATGGTGGTGGTATTCGGGGTATTATTCCTGCGATCGTTCTCAACTACATTGAAGAGCGCACAGGAAAACGCATAGCAACCATGTTTGATTTTATTGCAGGCACTTCAACAGGAGGAATTTTAGCACTGGGTTTAACTAAAAAGAACTCCGACTCTAGCATCAATCGTGAGCCAGAATATACCGCCGCCGAACTTGTAAATTTCTATCGTAAATATGGAGGAAAGATTTTTAATCAGAATATTCCACTGGATTTTGATGATCTGCTACAACCCAGGCACAAGCCACAAGGTAGGCAAGAAGTTTTAAAGGATCTTCTAGGTGAAGCTAAGATTGAAGACGCATTACGAGAAATTTTTATCCCGAGCTATGATATTGAACTGAGAGTACCAATTTTTTTTACAAGCAATCCGGACGCAGAGGAGATCAAGAGTTTTGATAGCCGGAAAGTATGTACGGGATTCAAAATGTGGGAAGCAGCAATGGCAACTTCTGCTGCACCGACATTCTTTCCACCCTACAAACTCGACACGGGACATCATACCGATGAGGGATATTACGCTTTGGTAGACGGCGGCATCTTGGCAAATAATCCTGCTTCACTTGCAATAATGGAGGCGATGATTTCTTACAAGAAAAAAACTCGTGAAGAACTACACCGTAAGGATACCCTTGTTGTTTCTTTGGGTACTGGCTCACTAACTAAGAAATATAAGTATAGAGACGCAAAAAATTGGGGACAAATCAAATGGGCACTTCCGTTACTTAACGTTTTTCTAGATGGTCAAAGCGAATCTGTTGCGTATCAGCTCAATCAGCTAATGGTGACTAAGGCCGACCAAGAAAATAACAGAAATTACTATCGTTTTCAACTTCCATTGAGTAGCGATAATGGTCACGATAAAATCGACAACGCAAGTCCCAGTAATATTGATCACCTTGAAGAGCGAGCTGAAAAACTGATTGAACACAGTAAGAAAGATTTGGATGAGTTGTGTAAGCTTTTGAAGGAGGAAACTGAACTATATTCTAATCAACCGGACAGTTAAATCGAGATCCGGCTGGAGGATTTTTAATGGGGGTAAGATTTGGTGTGTATTCATTCCCACCACAGGGCATCCCAAACCGCACCGCTTCCCCCATTACCGAACAGCGATCGCAATCCGAAGCCGTTTTGTCCCACATGAGCAACTGTTCCCGAAAAACTTGGTATTGCTTGCCCCGCTGCACGAGACTTGCAGTTTCCGACGCAGAAGAGCAAGTGCGGGTATTAGCTGCTCTCCGGCTTCCAGTGTTCACAATTAACTGTTAATAATCGCTCAAAAGGGCGATCGCATACCGCACCGCTTCCCCCATCATCGAACCACGAACGCGATCGGACGCCGTTTTCTCCCACGTGAGCAACTGTTCCCGAAAAACTGGGTCTTGCTTCGCCCGCTGCACGATCGCCTGACTGATAACTTTCTTTTGAATCTGCTCTGTTGGGATACCTTGCTGCTTCAAATAATCCAACAGCCGCTGCACGCTTTCGGAGAATTTATCCGGCGTCTGAGACATCAAAATAAACGAAATTTGGCGCACCATTCGCTGGTAGATTTCCTGTCTTCTTAGCAATACTTCCTTTTGGCTCGGCTCCGCATTGTTACTAGGAACAGCCAAGTCGAGCAAACTCAAAATTTCAGCGTCCTTGCCTAAAACCTTTTCCAACATATCTGGATAAAGCTCCAAAATGCGATCGCCCAAAATCTTGCCGTTCACCAAACGGTTCGCACTCAGCCGCAGTAAATTTTGTTCTCCCGCCGACTCAAAAAATTGAACGTTAAATTTGAGTTCGTGGCTTTCCAACTCCACCCGACGCAGCGTAAAAACCAAAGCCTCCCAATTAGGAGATTCATCAAAACACACCTTCACAATAGAACTGTCCTCTTGATGCTGCCGCCCCAATTCCCCCGACTCAAAATTGCGCTCGACCGGAAAGCGAGTTGCTGCCACTTTCGCAGTATAATCAAACTGAGTAAAAACATAGCTGCAGTCAACTCGTGAGAGATCGACATCTTGAACTTGCCAATTTTGAATGCAGCAACCCGTAAGCTGCGCCCCCTCCAAATTCGTCCGAATCAAACGGCACTCAATCAAACAAGCTTCTCTTAAATCCGCCTCAGCCAACATCGCATCCATCAAATAAGCGCCACTCAAATCAGCTTTCCGCAAATCAGCACTTCGCAAATTAGCTTCGCTCAAATCTGCTCGCAGTAAATACACTCCTTGCAGGTTAGCTCGCAGCAAAAGCGCCTTCTTAAAACTCGCTTTCAATAAATAAGAACCCGCCAGATTAGCTCGACTCAAATCAGCGTTATCCAGCACCGCCTCAGTCAAATCCGCCCCCGCCAGCACAGCTCGGTGCAAGTCAGCGCCCGTCAGATTTGCCGATCGCATTTGAGCGCCATTCAAGTCAGCTTCAATCAAATTTACACCGAGTAAAATTGCCGATCGCAAATTCGCTTCCACCAAATGCGCTTCCCGCAAATTAGCACCCGTTAAATTAGCACCAACAAGACTGGCGCGGTTGAAATTCGCCTCCATCAATTCCGCCGCCATCAACTTCGCGCCGTCGAGTTTAGCCCCAGCAAAATTAATCTGGTCAGATTTAACTCTTTGAAGATTAGCACCACCCAAATCCGCTTCCGGGAACGCGGCCCAATTGAGTTCTGCTGCTTCCAAACAAGCAAGGCGCAAATCCGCTTTAGCAAGATTTGCCCCGCTCAAATTTGCCCCGCTCAGATTCGCCCCAGCCAGCCCCGCACTGCGGAGATCCGCGCGGCGCAAACAAGCCCCTATCAACTTGGCATTGCTCAAAAAAGACCAGCTTAAATTAGCACCGGTCAAGTTAGCACCAGTGAGGTCTATTTCTCGCAGGTTAACACCGCTTAAACTAGCGCCGCTGAGGTCAATGTGACCAAAGTTGCGCTCTCCCTGTTGATAGCGCTGTAAAAATTCTTGTGTTTGCATTCCGCTGATTGGGGGGCTGGCAATTTAGCTGTTTTAGGACGCGCGGGTCAATAACTTTAACTCTAAGGTGTGCACGGAACACGATCGGGCTAGGCAGGGGGAAACTACCTCTACTACTTACTGCCCGAACTCACGTCCTCCGGGTGATCCGTACCCCCTGTACTTTTATAGATAGCAGCTCAAAGGATTTGTTACGTAAGTTCTCTTTCTACTACCAGCTTGACAGACTTTTGTAACTTCAAGTAGCCGAGTTGATATCTGATACGCTGCCCCGCCGGAGAGTGTTTTTACCTAAAACGCTGCAATTCTTGCTGCAAGTGTTTTCCCCATTTAGTCGCTAGAGGAATTTCTGTAAAAGGAACTTGCACCGCAGGAGCATCTTTCAACAAAAATTCGAGGGCGATTGGACTTCCCGAATTCGGCGGTGACTCTAAATCAACTGCCTGAGAGTTGACTAACAACCGCAGCGACTGCACGTCTTTTAAAGAAAAAGTTTGCAAATTCACAGGCCCGCTGCGAGTAGGTTTTCCCCAAATTAAACTGTCTTCTTGCTGACCGAGTACAGCATAAATATCGTACTTGGCTTTAGCGAATTGTTCGGCCCAGACGCGATAGGCTTCCAGCTTTTGATACTCGTTCCATCCAGCCCAAGCTAGCCCAATAAAAATTGCCAGCAGCGGCAGCCACATTAAACCTCTTTCCATGCAATACCCTTTTTGAAAATACTCGCTTGTTCAGTTTCTCATCTTCTCTAATGATACAATTAATTGAACTCCTCAAACTTGCTCTGCAATTTAAACTAGAAATTAGAGCGATTTTTGAGCGAGCAACAGCCACTGCCGAAAACTACCAAACGCTCGCGTGGGAGATATCCACAAGTCGCAGCAAGGAAAACTGGCGCTGGCGGTGAAAATTGGGTTATTGTGGTGAACACGCCTTCCCTAAACGGACGATCGGCAATGAAAAAGTTTTTCCTTCTGTGCTTATTTTTAATCGGGCTCGGCTGGGCGATTTCTAATTTCCCAGGACTTGCTACTCAAGGCACTTACGACTCGATTGTGCTGGATTTCCGCGAAGATTTGGGTGCTGCTGAGATTGCGAAAGAAGTAAATGCGATCGCCCAACAGTACCAAGTCGCACCGCAACTCAACAGCGAATTCTCAGCGGCAGACAATGTATATGTAGTTAAGGGCGATCGCACTTTGCTAAACGCCCTGAGAAAATCAAATTTGGCTAAAGATACCGAATACATTGAACCGAACTACGTCTATAGCGCTTTCGAGATTCCCAACGACCCCATGTATACCAAGCAGTGGAATCTCCGCAGTATCAACGTAGAATCTGCCTGGAACGAAACCAAAGGCAGCGGCACAACAGTAGCGATAATTGACACGGGTATTACTCCAGTCGCTGACTTAAAAGAAACCAAATTTGTACCGGGCTACGACTTTGTAAACGATCGCGCCGAAGCCTACGATGACAACGGCCACGGTACTCACGTCGCAGGTACTGTCGCCCAATCAACTAACAACAATTACGGCGTTGCGGGCATCGCCTACGAAGCAGCTTTAATGCCGCTAAAAGTGTTAAGCGGCAGCGGTGGCGGCACGGTTTCCGACATTGCCGAAGCGATCAAATTTGCTGCTGACAACGGTGCAGATGTTATCAACATGAGTCTCGGTGGTGGCGGTGAAAGTCAGTTAATGGAAGAGGCGATCGACTACGCCCACTCTAAAGGCGTTGTCATCATCGCAGCCGCCGGCAACTCCGGCGACAGTTCCGCTTCCTATCCCGCCCGCTATCCCCACGTCATCGGCGTTTCCGCCCTCGGCCCCGACGACGAAAAAGCCTCTTACTCGAATTTCGGCGCAGGGGTTGATATTGCAGCCCCCGGCGGTTCAGAAATGGGCAAGATCCTGCAAAGTACGATCGACCCGGAAACCGGCGCCGAAGTCTTTGAAGGCTACCAAGGCACTAGCATGGCTTCTCCGCACGTTGCCGCCGTTGCAGCCCTTGTCAAGGCCTCCGGCATCACAGAACCAGACGAAATTCGCAGCGTACTCTTGCAGTCCTCGCGAACTGTCACTGAAGATCCGTTAAACCATTTTGGTTCGGGACACCTAGACGCAGCCGCAGCAGTTCAGCTAGCCCAGCGCGGACAAATCAACTTCCGCGATTTCTTCCGCTGGCTGCGCGATAACGGCTATCTCAACCCCCGCTTTTGGATTGACGGCGGTGCAGTCGCCCTGTTGCCTAAAATTGCAATGGTGCTCGGTTCTTACCTGCTGGCTTTCTTTATGCGGAATTATTTTCCGTTCCAGTGGACTTGGGGCTTTTCCGGCGGCTTGATGGCTGGTAGTTCTGGGTTCTTTTTCCTGCGGAACTTGTTTGTATTTGACTTGCCGCAGTGGCCGATGCGGGTGATGGGCAGTTCTATTCCCGAACTCGGCGGTGCAATTAATGGCAGCAGTATGCTGAATCCCTTTTTTGCTAGCGTTTTGATTCCGGGGATTTTGATTGCTTTGCTGTTGGGACATCGAGAGTGGAAGTGGATTGCGATCGCAATTTCGATCGGTTTTGCCAGCAGTTTAGCGGTGAATGCTTTTGTGTCTCCCACAGTCTGGGGATTAGGCACAGGTTTGGTATCACAAACATTTTTGATTGTCAATGCTTTTCTGTGTTTCGGACTGGCGCGTTTAGCAATTAAAACAGAGGTGCGATCGGCATGAGTATTACTGTCAAAGGTGAAATTGAACGCAAAGGATTAGGCTCGGGTACTTGGGCATTGGTTGGCCAAGATGGGGAAACTTACGAACTTAAGGATGCTCCTTCTGAGTTGAAAAAAGCTGGTTTGAAAGTGAGTGTTAAAGGTGAAGTCCGCAAGGATGTGATGACGTTTGCTATGATCGGCCCGGTGCTTGAGGTGCAGTCTTTTGAAGTGTTGTAGGTTGATCGACTAATCCAGCTTTCGACCAAAAAAAACCCCGGCCCAAATTGGCTGGGGTTTATTAATCAGGGTGCATCTTTATTTACTTTCCAGTGGCTAGCACGATGTTCGGGAGAAATTTGATTTTTAACGGCAGATGCACGCAGATTAACGCGGATAATTTTTGATTTATTGAAATTTTGCTGTTTTGGCTGCAATACGAAAAAAAAACCCGGCCAAAATTGGTCGGGAGTTAATTAATCAGGGTGCATCTACTAATTTAGTCTCCGGTTCGAGGTGCACCTGTTCCGGACAGTTTGGGAAAATTTGGGAAAATTCGTGGGTTGCGGTGCGATCGCCAAAAAAAAACCCGGCCAAAATTGGTCGGGAGTTAATTAATCAGGGTGCATCTACTAATTTAGTCTCCGGTTCGAGGT
>NZ_JAUBRB010000038.1:44400-44676 GCF_036701585.1 Microcoleus sp. POL10_C6
GCACCTGTTCCGGACAGTTTGAGAAAATTTGGGGAAATTCGTGGTTTGGGGTGCGATCGCAAAAAAAACCCCAAACCAGAATTGGCGGGGAGTTAATTAATCAGGGTGCATCTACCAATTAAGCTTCCTGAGAATTCCAGCGCCATCCGGACAACCTCAAACTTTATTCAGCATCACCGCCGATACCGCAAAAAAAAACCCCCAAACCAGAATTGGCGGGGAGTTAATTAATCAGGGTGCATCTACCAATTAAGCTTCCTGAGAATTCCAGCGCCA
>NZ_JAUBRB010000038.1:44776-67917 GCF_036701585.1 Microcoleus sp. POL10_C6
TCCGGACAACCTCAAACTTTATTCAGCATCACCCTCAATACCGCAAAAAAAACCCCAAACCAAAATTGGTCGGGGGTTATTTAATCAGGGTGCATCTACTAACTTAGTCTCCCGCCTCACAGCACCTCTTTCAGGACACTTTGGCAGAATTTAGGCGAATTTGTGGCAAGGGGGGCGATCGCCAAAAAAAACCCGGCCAAAATTGGTCGGGAGTTATTTAATCAGGGTGCATCTACTAATTTAGTCTCCGGTAAGGCAGCGCCTGTTTCAGGACAGTTTGGCAGAATTTTGGAGAATGTGTGGCTAAGGGTGCGATCGCAAAAAAAACCCGGCCAAAATTGGTCGGGAGTTAATTAATCAGGGTGCATCTACCAATTAAGCTTCCTGAGAATTCCAGCGCCATCCGGACACTTACCACTAAAAACTCACAAGTCTTTTCGGTGAACCAGAGTTGCACTCGCTTGGTCTGTCGGAACTAGCAAGACTTCACTAATATTGACGTGGGGCGATCGCGTCGCGCAAAAATACACGACATCGGCTACATCGTCAGCAGTCAGCGGTGTTAATCCTTGATAGACATTTTTGGCTTTTTCTGCATCGCCGTGAAACCGGACATTGCTAAATTCTGTTTCCACCAAACCAGGTTCTATTTCCGTCACCCGCACGGGTGTTCCCAAAAGGTCTTGTTTCAACCCTTCAGAAATAGCTCTCACTGCTGCTTTGGAAGCGCAATAAACATTACCTTTCGGATAAGTTTGGCGGCCTGCTATTGAGCCGATATTCACTACGTGGCCCCGTTCTCGGCTTACCATTCCCGGCACGATCGCGCGAGTCATGTAAAGCAAGCCTTTAACATTGGTATCAATCATTTCTTCCCAATCTTGAAAGTTGCCTTCATGCAGTTTGTCTAAACCACGGCTCAATCCCGCATTGTTAATCAGAATATCGATGCTTTTCCAGGCATCGGGAAGCGCAGTTATCGCCGATGCCACTTGCGGGCGATCGCGCACGTCCAATTCTAGCAAATAAATCTCGTTTGCCGACGCGATCGATTTTGTTTCTACAAGTTCGTTTGCCAGTCGATCGAGCTTTTCAAGACGGCGGGCTGCTAAAATTAGTTTGGCTCCTCCTTTGGCGAATATCTTGGCACAGGCTGCTCCGATACCGCTACTCGCACCTGTAATGAAAACAATTTGGTTTTGGATAGAAATCATTTTTTGTCAGTTGTTAGTTGACTGTTGACTGTTGACTGTTGTCATTGGTTATTTGTTAGTTTTGTTATTTGTTAGTTGTTATTTGCTATAGCCTTTCTCGCTATAGTGAGGTATGTTTAATTCCTTTAATGACATTTTTTTATTTTCAAATATGTACCTCGTGTGACTAATAACCGCTATACCACTTACCACTTACTAATCACCCATTACCCATGCCCCATGCCCCATGCCCCATGCCCCATGCCCCATGCCCATAACACCTATTTTATTATTTGACAACCCGCAATCGCACACTAACGGTTGCAATTCCACCTTGTCGCATCAAAACTGCTGAAACCCACCGATTTTCGGGCGTAGCCGGAGCTTTACCTACTTTAAAAATTCCCCCGGAATTTAGCAACTCCAGCTCAACTTCTGAGGGATTAAAAAAGGTTTTTTCGGTGATGGGTTCCTCCAAAACAGTCCCTATTAAAATATCATCGCCGATCGGCTCTCGCACAATGGCATCAAAATGGTACTCTTCGCCCACCTTAACTTGCTCCGGCAAATTCACTTGAATTGTGGGAGGACTTTGACCAGAAGTAAGCTGAGTTTGTTCTGCTAAAATCTCTTGACTAACTATTTTTTCACCTTCAAAGCGCTGCTGGGAACGGATGGTAGCTTTGAGTGTTAATTCTCTGCCATCTTTTTTTTGACTGCCGGCAATTGTAGTTATGGTTTCTGCAATAATCGCGCTACCTTCGGTTTTCCAAGATTTGATCTCGGTGCGGTAATTTAAACTCGGATATCGCTCCCAGAGTTGGGTGAGGGCTTTGGCCATGCTTTGGCTGTTTAAGCCGTCAGAATGAGTGAAATTCGGGCTGTAAAATGCCATGACTGCTTTGACATCGCGCCGGTTGGCCGCTGCGTCAATTTCTGTTAGCACTTTTGTGAGTGGGGCAGGCGCATTTGCAGGGGTTTGGGCGATCGTTTGGGGAGTCGCCGCGATCGCACCGATCGCTCTGGCCGCACCTTGATGCAGCACGCCAGCACTTACCACTGTTAAACATAACAACATTTGAGCGATCGACTGCCCGCAGTTAAAGCCAAAAACGATCGCGCGTTGGCGCAGCCCTCGAAGAGGATCGGCTTTTTCGTTCCGACGGCTGGAAAAATACTGAGATACACTTGGCACTAAATTCAAAAAATTACGCATTAGGTGATAATTTGGTTATTTGTCAGGAGTCGTGGCGCGGGCAACTGTTCGCCTGCAACGAAAACTGACAACGGAAGGACGGACACGGCACAATCTACAATCTAATTTTAGATTGCTGATTTAAAATTGGCTGAAACTGCCGGAATAATAAGCATAATAATCTAAAACCTCAAATATAAAATCGATTGACCTGTGGAACTTGTACTTGTAAAAGAAACAAAAACCTTGACAAAAGCCCCCCTCCGGTTGTTGGTTGCAGCTAGTGGCACTGGTGGACATTTATTTCCCGCGATTGCCACCGCTAGTCAGTTGAACGACTGTCAGATCGAATGGCTAGGAGTCCCAGACCGCATGGAAACCGAGTTAGTTTCATCCCTTTACCCCCTCCACACGATCGCCGTTGAAGGCTTTCAGCAGCGATTGGGACTCGGTACACTGCGGATTTTGGGCGGACTCGCCGGCTCGATCCTTCAAGTGCGGAAGTTGCTCAAAGCGGGCAATTTTCAGGGAGTGTTTACTACCGGCGGTTACATCGCGGCACCGGCAATTCTGGCGGCCCGTTCTTTGGGTTTGCCGGTGATTCTCCACGAATCTAATGCCATTCCGGGGAAGGTGACGCGCTGGTTTAGTCCTTTGTGCACTGCTGTGGCGATCGGATTTGAAGCAGCAGCCCAGCATTTACCCCGCGCGAAAACCGTTGTTGCTGGTACACCGGTGCGATCGCAATTCCTGACTCGCCAACCTCTAAATTTGCCAATTCCTGACAGTGTACCTGTAATTTTAGTCATGGGCGGCTCTCAAGGTGCTGTCGCAGTCAATAAGTTAGTGCGCGAGTGTGCTCCTGCTTGGTTTGATGCCGGTGCTTGGGTGGTTCACCTCACCGGAAATAATGACCCGGATGCTGAAAGTTTGAAACACGAGCAATATTTGTCAATGCCATTTTACGACAATGTGGCGAGTTTGTTGCAGCGAGCAAATTTAGCAATTAGTCGATCGGGCGCGAGTGCACTGACAGAATTAGCAGTGACGGGCGTACCTTCTATTTTAATTCCTTTTCCTCACGCGGCTGACGACCACCAAAGATTTAATGCGGAAGTATTTGCTAAAGTCGGCGCCGCTGTGGTATTCCGTCAAAGCGAACTGACAGCAGAGGTATTGCAAAGCAAAGTGTTGTATTTGTTAAGAGATTCCGAATACTTGGAAAAAATGTCTCAAGCTGCTGCTAAATTAGCGGTGACAGACAGTACAGAACGTTTGGCTAATTTGGTGAGGGAATTGGTGGTGAGGTGATAGTTTTTAGGAGTTGTAACCGCAGATGAAGGCAGATAAACGCAGATGAACGTAGATGAAGGCTGATGTTTTACACGATATGGGAGTGGATGAATTTAACTACTGCTTCTAATCCTTCTTTGGTCTTCAAGTTAGTAAAAACAAAAGGTTTGTCGCCGCGCATTTTTTTCGCGTCCCGTTCCATCACGCCTAAATCTGCTCCTACATAAGGTGCGAGGTCTGTTTTATTAATTACCAACATATCAGATTTAGTAATTCCTGGCCCGCCTTTGCGCGGAATTTTATCGCCCGCAGCGACATCGATTACGTAAATTGTTAAATCTACTAACTCCGGGCTAAATGTTGCCGCCAAATTATCGCCACCGCTTTCGACAAAAACTAAATCTAAATCAGTGAATTTTTGTTCTAACTCTTCTATAGCTACTAAGTTAATGGAAGCATCTTCGCGGATGGCTGTGTGGGGACAGCCTCCCGTTTCTACGCCCAAAATTCGATCGCTCTCCAAAGCTTGACTCCGAACCAAAAACTGGGCATCTTCCTGAGTATAGATATCATTAGTCACAACCGCAATCTGGTACTGCTGCCGCAGCGACTTGCACAAAGCATCCAGTAAAGCAGTTTTCCCCGAACCAACTGGCCCAGCAATTCCTACACGAAAAGCACTCATATTGATTTTAGATTTTAGATTTGAGATTTTAGATTTTCTAATCTTTAACTGCGAAACAACCGAGTGTACTGAGTTTCGTGCGCCATGCTAGCCAGCCCTAATCCCCAACTGCAACTACCAAGGTCATCATCTTCTAATTGTAAAACTTCTTGCGCCGTACAGCTAATTTGAGACTGCAAATCTAACAGTAACTGTTGACCGGCTGTTTGACCTAGGGGAATCAGTTTCACGCCTGCACTCGCCAAATTAGCAGCCCAACTGTACAAATATCCTAACACGGCCGCTTCCTCTTCAATCTGCCAGGTTGCCGCGGCAATGCCAAAGCCGATCGCAAAATTGCACTGATTGCCGCCAAATTCCAGCAAATCTTTTACACTTGTTGTTAACCCAGAAGCAATGGGCGATTCCCTGGGGGATAGCTTCGCTTCACGCAAATCGAGCACCAACCTGACCAAAGTGCGCCCCATTTGCCAACTTTGCAAGCGCAACTCTTCAGTTTCCTTAGCAGCAGTCGCCCAAGCATTCCAGTAACTCAAAGCGGTCAAATCCCCAATCTGGGCCGCCCTCAAAGCGCGTACCACCACAGCGGCTTCTACTCGCACAGCCCCGAATTGCAGCGAATTTTCTAACCAATTCCTCAAAGTAATCTCGCTGTCGATCGCACCGGTTTCTACCAGACTTTCGATTCCCTCAGAATAACTATAAGCTCCCACAGGTGCAAAAGCTAACTGCAACAAAGATAAAAGTTGATTGTTCACTGTTGACTGTTCACTGTTATTTGTTGGTTACAATGCCCAATGCCCAATGCCCAATGCCCCATTCCCCATTCCCCATTCCTAATGGTTGTGCCCGTAAGCGCCCATTTCCGGCTGAAACGGCACAATTTCCTCTGTTACTTCCAAACCCATTTTTTCTAGCATTCCCTGCAACACAGAGTCGGGGGAAAGTCTTAAATAATTATCGGCAATTTCTAAAGCTACGTGACGGTTTCCTAAATGATAAGCCGCCCGCATCAGTAGCAGCGGACTTGAGGCCCGCACTGTGAGCACCAGTTCTGGTTTTGCATTTACCACTACCAAACAGCTACCGTCTTCCGACTGCAATAAATCTCGATCGCGCAATACTGTACCTCTGGGCAAATTCAGGTGCAGCTTTTCCCCCGTCTCTGTCTCGAATCGGTGGCGGCTGCGAGTGCGATCGTCCGCTGTCATCGGTAAAGTAAAGCTGACAACAGCATCCGGATTTGCAGGCAAATGTTTGGTGAAAGTTAGCATTTTTATATTCTATTCCTCAGAGCAATTCACTTGACATTTAGTTTTTGAGGAATATCTTTTTTATAGCCAAAGGAATAAGGAAGACTGAAGTTCCACTCTTGAGCTCATGTTTCAGAAATTAAAAACGTCTTAATCGTGTTGGCGATCGCTATATCTCATTGCCATTTACAGCAACTTGAAAAATAGTCATCTCTCTGAACCGCTCCCGTTCTTGTCTGTATACCAAATTTCTGTCATTTTGTCAAGCATTTTATCACAGACGATCGCCCTTTTTTCAAAAAATTTTGCCTATCGTCTAGTAACTCGAAGAATAGAACGGGAGAGGAAGAAAGAATCAAACCATCAAGCTTATTGATTGCCCGCTTGTTGCAGTCGCAGGAGTTCGGCTTGAATGCGCTGTTTGACTGCCGGATTCGCTTGCTGGAGCAAAGTGAGCTGGTTGAAGCGACTAACTGTCAAACCATTGGTTTCGATAACTTTTTTAGCTTGTTGGCAGTAATTCACCGCGATGCCGCGAACACCTCCAGACAACCTATTGATTTCCTGAGTTTCGTTGCACACTACTCTGGGAACCGAGCCCCCAGCCATGCCTTTAATTTCGTTATAAGCTTCCACCCGTCTGGGTTCTATTGCCAACACAGCACGAGCGTAGCTAGTAATTTCTTCGCTGCTAATTTCTTGAGCTTGGGCTGCTGCTCCGAAAACGAGATTTGGGGATTGTCCATACAAACCGGGCGCCCATCCGCTAGCTAAAGCTGCAGCAGAAATGATGCCTGCAAACAGCGATTGTCGCAGCATCCGGTTTATGCCAAATTTGGAGGTGTTTAGTGAGGTGTTCATGGTCGTCGGTGATTAATTGCGTGTAGATAAAAATGACACAGCGCTTGGAGGCTCAATCTTTTTGAATAATGTGGCGGGTAAAAAGTTCCTGCCGTTGGTGACTATTTTGAATTCCAGCAGGATGGTTGGGGAGTTGCTAGGACGATCGACTTTTTAGCAAATTCAATAATTTCATTCATTATAACATCGGTCGGAAGTTGACAAAATTCAAACTTTAGATAGTAATTTTAATTACAGAGCATTCCCGAATTGCCTCTCCCAATAATTCTCAAAGCGCAAATATTAAATAATTATAAAAATTATTGACAAATTACTCGCCTTAATTAGTCTCATCAAGGTAGGCGGTAGCAAAGCTATCTCTTTCCCCGCAAGGGTTCCCGTTCCGCGTAGGGTTCCCGTAGGGTAGGGTAGGGAAGCGCCTGGAAGGCTAGGTCAAATTTAGCAGCAATCGCACTCATCAATTGCGGCGATGATTTATTTAATGTTAAGCGGTGGTGCATTTGTCGATCGAGAAAATCCCCCACTGGTTGGGCTGCTGACGAAGCCAAAGCCGGAACAAAAATCATGTTTCACTACCCGAAGATAGAGACAGCAACAGGGCACTAGACATTAAAATCTTGTTATCAAAAAGCGCGCTATCTGTTTTTGGCAGTCAACGCCCAGGCCTTCGATTCCAGTTCTCGCTTCCTCCAGTTTGGTGCTGTGAAAACTTGTCTGGGATTTACCCAGAAACCTGGGTTTTCTACGAAATAAAATCGTTACAGCCACCACCAAGAGCAGACAAACCCGGAAAGCTGGAATTTTTGGACCTCAGTTTTATTGTCATCTCGATCGCAGATCGCAAATTTTGGCAAGCCTGATCGCAGCAATTTAACAATTATTAATTACCCATTGCCCATGAAAAGTCAAAAAGAAATTTGGCGAGTTATTCTCGCAGTAGCTATCAGTATTGTAGGCGTGCTGCACTTTGCAGTACCCGCACCTTTTATCAGAATTGTGCCGCCCCAGCTTCCTTACCCGGAAGCCTTGGTTTATATCAGCGGTTTTTTCGAGATTTTGGGCGGAATTGGGCTGTTAGTTCCTCCTGTGAGCAGGGCGGCGGCGTGGGGATTAATTGCCTTGTTTATTGCCGTGTTTCCAGCTAATATCAATCAAGCCGTCAACAACATTCCCATAGAAGGGATTCCCCACAACCAATTACTGTATTGGTTCAGGCTGCCTTTTCAAGCTGTCTTCATTGCTTGGGCTTGGGTTTATACCCAACCAGACGAAGGTAAACCCCGGGCTTCTATAGTTCCAGATAGAACAGAAAATGCCCGATGAAGCAGTTCGACTACCATGCGGATTTTAAGAACATCGACTTTCGACAGCACCCGGAACTTTATCGGGTAGGGAAAGGAGAACAGGGAGTGCTGTTGGTTGAACCCTACAAAGGAGAAATTCTGCCTTTCTGGAGATTTAAGACTCCTGAAATTGCGAGGGAGTCCAGCAGCAAAATTTACTCCTTGTTTTTAGAGTATCTCGATCGCGAAGATTTTGTAGGAGCGGACATGGCTCGCAAGTTTTTGCAGATGGGGTATACTCGATCGCGTCGCTACGCCAACCACAAAAGCGGTCGAAAATACCAGCAAAACCCTCAAAAGCTGAAGTCTGTTGCAGAGCAAACCGCAGCTCGAAAAGATATTTTGCCGCTAGAAGCAGATCCGGTGAAAGCAGAATCCGCCGCCATTTTTCAAGAAAAATGGATGCTGGCCAAAATCAACGAGAAATATCTCGAGCTTTTAGCCAGACACCGGCAGATGTACGAATCTTATTGAGTCAACGCTGAGGATTGACATACATTTACAAAAACTCAGAACTTACACTTTAGCCCCGTCGGCCGCAGTGCAGTGGTGCTTGCCTATCTGGGCCGCATCTATTTGCGTGGCCCTACTATTTATTCGTCATCTTCTTCTGTTTGCCACTGTCGCCAAATTTCAAAGGCATTAAAGCCCCTGTATTGCAGGTAATTCAAGACTTTGCCCTTGGTTTTCGGATCGGCTTTACCCCAAGTATCGATCTTGTATTTCCGCATGACTTTGCCTTTTAATTCGGCCAGTTTTTCTGCTTCGGAGTCCTGATTTTCGGCAATTTCTTCTTCCCAGACTTGCTCGAACAAATCGTTGGTAATTCCTTTTTGCAGGCACTTGCGCTTGATGGCAGACTTCCCGTATTTGCCTGCTGCAGAGGCGATCGAGTTTGCCACCAAGCGAGTGTCGGACTGATAGCCGCGGTCTTGAATTTGCGCGATCGCCTCCAATATTTCCTCATTGCCAAAACCTTTCTCTTGCCCCTTTTTGCGAAGTTCAGAGGCACTGTAGTCTTTGCGAGACAAGAGAAAATATAAATAGTCAAGACAGCTCATCAGTTCAATCGAAGGGTGGCGCGCAAATACTCGTATAGCGAATGCCTAATCCAGTCGCCTTGCTATCGGCTGACTGCATCGTGATCGCCTCTATTCTTCTGTATCCTCCTCTTCATCATCCAATTCCACATCCGGTCTGTCCACATCGATCTGAATCAAGCGAATGTGCTTGTATCCGAGCTTAATTTCAAACTCGTCTCCCGGCTTTAATCCCATTTCTTGGGTATAATTTGCTCCGATCACGATCGAACCATTCTTGTGAACGCTAGCTCGATAACTCGCTTCTCGCCCGCGTCCGTCTGCTTTAGACTTCTCTAGCTCAATGCCCTTAGCAGCTAACACTGCATCGTAAAACTCAGCCAGATTAATCCGGGTTTCTCCACTTTTGCTGACTGTGAAGTAGCCGCAAAGCTTCGCAAGTTCTCTGCGCGGCAAATCACTGCCTTTGATTTTTTGAAGCAGACCTTTTCCTGTTAAGGGTGCTGTAGCTGTTTCTGCCATTGACCGTACCTCGCTTATTGGACTTTACTTATATCAATTACAACACATTAGATTAACTTTGTTTCACTGTCAATACTAATAATTCTCAATATTTAAGATTCTGGATAAATTTCTGCTGCCTCAAGACGGGGGGTAGAAGTAAGGATGCTCGAAGGGCGATCAATTTGCTGCTTGTGGCCCAAATGCTTGGGTAAGCCTCGGAGCGATCGCGCGGGGAATTATTGTCGCAAATTAAATGCTTTACTTTTTTACAGTAAAGTCTGTTCCCTGCATTCACCAACCCCCGATCGAGTCTGTGGTCAAGGTAAAAACAAGACAGCCATGAATCGAAATACCTAGAGCGCGGCCGCTGCAAATCTGCCGAAAGCATTTACAGGCCGGGGTTAACTTTTACCTCAACAACGGGAGGCAGCACTTGTTCTCAATGCCCCTGCCAGCTACTTGCACGCACCAGTTTACAAAAAGAATCCAACTGTAGGCAAGCTCCAAACCCTTATGGAATAAGTCATTCCCAATTCTTCAATCTAAAATCTAAAATCTAAAATCTAAAATAGTATAAACCCTATTTTTCGGGCGGGAAATCCCCTCAAAACCCCAAATCCCAACGAGCAATCTTCTATTAAGGTGTGGGGCATATAACTTTCACAGAACGCAGTCTGGGGAAGGCAATCCGGTAAAAATTGAAGGAAATTTCACCTCTTCGTTGAACTGGTTTAAGCTAAAACCCGACTCAATGGGCGCGGCGGCAGAAACATCGGACAGCCACTAAGAGGGGAATAGTTTTGATCGGGCGAGATTGCTTGGCGACTCTTAACACTTCGCCAGGAATCAGTAAATTTCTAGGGGGAACTCGGGAAAATCTTCCTCCTCCTGCCCCAAGCCAGAGAATTTGAGGTTATTTCCACAGGGGAATTGAAAAAGACCGAGTTAAATGCACAACAGCTTAAATGTTTGATGCACTACAAATTAGCAGCGGTTCCCGACATGGAGTTTCGATGGAAATGTATTGGTTTCCACTCGTGGCCTGTAAACTGCCAGACTCTCAAAATTTATGCACCAACTGGAGGGGTGCGTCAATCGATTTTAGATTTTAGATTTTAGATTAAAGAATTGAAGCCTTGACCCCACGGATAAATTCGGGGGCAAGTTTCATCGGATACAGGTTTTTTATTTTTGGACGGATGAATCCGGGGGCTTGTATCCTGGATGCGAGGAGGTCAAACTCACAGCCGCTTCCCTAATTAATAATTGTGAAATAAGCGCGCTGAGGGTGAGGACGTTCTTAATTGTGGCAACTCTGGCTTTTATTGTCTTGTGCCGAATGACGAATGCTCCTGCTGCCTAATCAGCCCGCTCAAAAACGCATACAAGCCACCGACTCCTGTCGGGGAGAGATCAAAATTTTAGACTCTTGTTCAAGCTTCCAGATTCATCTGTGGAGTAAATCTACAATCTCCAATCGTTCGACTCAGGGTTCAACCCGAAGTCTAAAATCTACAATCGACTGACGAATTCTATATTAAGCAGTCCCGGACTTACTTTCTAAACGAGAAACCCGGTTTCTTCCTCGATGCTGGGTTGGGCTGCTGCTTATTTTCGGTAAAAACCGGCTTGATGAACGTAAGTCCGAGATTCGATCGAGCAGTATACTTTGGATCACTTTGCCAGCGGCAGCCGATCGCGAATGGCCAGCAAAAACCCCACCCAGTTTGGAGCCAGGCCAAGAGGGTCTAAATTAAGCATTGCAGTGGGTGATCGCTTTTAGTGACGTTGTTGCAGGTAATTTTGCGACAGGGGAGTCCGTACCGCCGGCAGCAACTCTTCTGGTTTCGTGCCTCGCTGGTTCGAGTACCGCCACCCAAAAAAGCCAGCACTCAAAGCAACGGACAACAAGCAAAGCATTAGGGTGACAAATTTTTTCGATCCCGGTTTTGTTAACGGTTTCTGAGTCGGTGCTGCGGCGCGAGTTGCTTGGATCACCGAACACTCAGAATTAGGAATAGAGGACGGCGAAGCCGTCGGTGAGTTCGGTGAATTACTAGCATCGGCTCGATCGTTCTGGTGAACCCAATCCCTGCGATCTTTTAATTGGTCGGGAAAGTATTCCCAGACTTCGCCGTCAGAATTGTCTGACTCATGCGATCGATTTGCTGGGATTGGGGGGTATTGGGCGATCGCCGAAACCGAAGACGGGGCCTTCCATTCTGTACCCGCGAGCGCCGGTGGCGTTCCCGACGCGATTATGTGCACCATAGAACCGGATGTCGCGCTGTGGGCTGGGGCGCCGGTCAAATAGCCGTCAAAGTCCGGGTGCTGGTAAAGAATGGGCAAAGCCCAGTATAGCTGGTGAGAACCGTAGGCAGAAATTAGCCCAGCTCTGGCCCGGCTCAGGCTGAGATCGACTGGATAGCCTTGATTGAGGTTGCGGTAAAACAACCGCGTCAGAGTTAGGGCTACATCGTCGGGGATGCTTTCTGCCATTGCTAGCACTGCCGGAATGCCCCGCTTCACTAGAGCTTCGGTTAAGTTCCGCTCCGGGCTGTCGTCCGCGAGGTCTGAGGGGTCGCCGTAGGCGCCGCGGCAGGAGTTGAACACGGCCATCTGAATACCGTTGTTAACGAGCAATCCAGCTAAGTCGTCGCCACTCAAGGTTTCAGTTAAGCCGGTGCGGCTGCTGACTAGGTAGAGTTCGCCACCTCTGGAACCTAAGTTGCTATGGCCTGCGTAGTGCAGGACTTGGTAGTGTCCTTGTTCTAGGGCTTGGGTAAGTTGTTCTCGATCGGGCTGTTCGAGAATAGTCAGTTGAATTTCCGGGCAATGGGGGCTGTTTTTGAGAGGATGACCGGTGCGGTTTTGGAGTTCTTGCTGCAAATGGAGCACTTCTCGCTTGAGCTGCAAGCTGTCTCGATCGCTCGGAGAGGCGATCGCCATTAAAATTTTTAGTGGCCCGCCACTAGGCAGTATCCGGGTTTGTTTGAACAAACTTGTACCTGGTTGGTACCGAGAAAACACGACATCTGTGCCGGTTGCCAAAGGGCGATCGCCTGCGTGCAGAACTTCCCACGGCAGTCGTGGCAAGCGCCGGCCTTTGAGTCCGAGTCGCAGTTGCAGCACTTCTCGGCGGTGCTGGGCGATGCCTTGAGCGCAAGTCCAGCTATCGCGCAAGTTTCCTTGAAACAGCCCGCTGTATAATTGTTGCCCCAGGGCTACTAAATTCGGCGCTGAGTTGTTTCCCGAACGGGAGAGGCCGCGACCCGCAAAACTGCTTCCCTGTACTGCTTTTCCTTGGAGCAAGCCCACCAGCGGGTCGTTCATCAGTTGAGAAGACAGTGCAAGCCATTCATTGATCGGCCAGCGGACTTGTTGTTCGGCTAAGGGTACACCGGGTGCAACCTTTTCTGTCCGCACTAGATATTCGTCGTCCCCAACGGGAGTGACTGAGAGTTGAAATTCCTGGCTCACGGATTTAGCGCCCTCCCGCCTTAATTCTGAATTTGCCTGCGTTTTTGCGGCTAGCAATAGCGAACGGCAAAATAATTTTTACTCTTTGAATCAAAGTTTCTGAATGCGCTTCCCCCGATCGGGCGATCGCTGGGGTCATATATATTTGTTCAAACACTTTGAGGATATAAAAGTTGTACTTTAATAACAGTTTATTAGTTTTGATTGCCCTGTGCCTCGGTGAAAGCCGAATTTTCTCCAATCTTGCTATCTTTAACATTTTGCACCTCTACCGCAGACCCCTTTAGATTCGTCGTGAACTTGAGTTTCTCATTGCTGAGTAAAGTTAAATTGGAGGCACTTTACCAGGCGGATCTCTAGTTCTTATTAAAATTACTTCGGCTCGCGCCAACCGGTTTCAGGGCAATATCGCAGGGAAAGTTGAGTATTTTATTTTTTTTGGCGATCGGTCGATCGGTCTTTACGGCTTATCCTCTACCACCAACCCCCCATGTGTAATCTTGATTTTGTGTCAATTAATTAATTGGTCAGCCCTGGGTTCTCATCCGTAAGCCCTCCGCCCTCATCCTTAAGACCTCAGTGGCGATCGGTAATTGATAGTTGACTATCGATAATTGCTCATAAATTATTGCTAATTTACCGCTTTTATGATATAGAAAACTTTTAATTTAACTCTCTTAATCTAGTTACAGTTAAGCAGCAAAAATAAACGTCAGCAGCCAAGAACTCTCAACAATACAATGGCAATCAAATTATTCCGGTACTCTCAAGCAACCATCATTTTTGGTATCTATAGGATTACGCCTCATCAGGCCGGTTTCTCGGAGAATGATTGGATTTGGTAGCGAAGCCTACAAAGCAACTGGGTTTGGCAGCCTCGCCGTGGGTCATTCTCGCTCAAAATGCCGATCGAGCTTGCAACTGTCACCAAAAACGAATTCTGCGTTTATACTACTTTTTGGCAAATTTTGCAATCTGTCTTGAGATTGATATATTTTGGCAGAATTCTTAGTATTGATCCGAAAAAAAATTTTTCTCAGTTCGCGAGGTTTCCTAGAATCGAGAAAAAATTGTGCAACTAAAAATTAGAACAAATATTTGCCCGGGCGAATTATCTAAATTTCTAATTAATCATCGGGAACTAAAATTAGGAGGGTGCTGTCGTTTAGTGAAGAGATTCAAATCCTAGGTCAGGGAAGGATTTGTCAAAGCTGGGAGTGTTACCAAAGTTCAATACACCCAGCCTAGAGCGGAAAAAAAGCAAGGGTAAAATTTGGGGGATACAGGTTTTGGGGAGTTATTTAGGAGTTGTCAGTTGCGAGTTTAAATTCAGCTAATTCACTGTAGAAATTACGTAGAGAATTTACAATCAGGGGCCCTTCGGCGCAGCTTACTGTAGAAAATACCGAGAACATCTTAAAGGCTCGGATCTTCGGGGCAGTAATTACAGTGTAGGTTGCGGATCAATTAATTTGGGTACGCAATGGCAGAATATAAAACTCGCAACAGAGCGAAAAAAACCTTGCCGTTTAAGTGGCATCTATAATAGTAAAGATGAGGAAACCAGCTCCTCTAGCAGGCGAAAGCATGAAGTTAAAAAAATCTTCTGCAGCCTCCTGTTTGCTGATAAATTGATTCAAAGAAGCTTACCTTTTTTTGGGAAATATCAACGATGGCAGACGAAATCTTGTTAGAAGAAACACAGGGAACACTTTCTCCCGCTCAAAATGAAACACAAAAGCCTGTCGGGGATTTAGGCGACGACAGCTCTACAATTTCCGATCAGGAGTTAGACGATTTAATTAACCAAGCACTCGCCGAAAACACCGACGGCGTTACCACATTTCTGAATCAGTCTAACGGCGCATCCACAACAGGTGTGGGCGATGACGATGACTTAGATGACTTAGATGATGATGACGGTGACTTAGATGATGATGACAACGATTTCCAGACCATTGGAGGTACTGATGACGATGGCTTAGATGGTGATGATGATGACGGTGACTTAGATGACTTAGATGATGATGACAACGGTTTCCAGACCATCGGAGGTACTGATGACGATGACGATGACGATGACTTAGAAGATGACAACGGCATCGATCGCCGCCGAACCGTCCTCGGTCGCGATGACGATGACTTAATTGTCGCCACCGGCGATAACGAGAAGATATTCGGCAATCAAGGCGAAGACACAATCAAAGGAAACCGTGGCAGAAAAAATACAATCTTCGGGGGTAAAGGTAACGACGATTGCGAGGGCGGCGAGGACGACGATGTAATAAAGGGCGATCGTGGCAACGACAAGGTTAATGGCGGCAAAGGCAACGACACCCTTAACGGCGGTAAAGATAACGATACCGTGATCGGCGGCGAAGGCAACGACGACTGCGAAGGCGATGACGGCGATGACTGGGTCCACGGCAAGGAAGGAAAGGATAAGGTTAAGGGCGGCGCCGGCAACGATAGCATCTACGGTGGCAAAGACGACGACGATTGCAAGGGCGACGAAGGCAACGATAACGTCCGGGGCGATCGAGGCAACGACGATTGTGAGGGCGGCGACGGCAACGATACCGTTAACGGCGGTAAAGATAACGATACCGTGAAGGGCGGTGCAGGCAGCGACAAGTGTGAAGGCGACGACGGCGACGACAGCGTTAGCGGCGGCACGGGTAACGATACCGTGAACGGCGGTGGCGACAGCGACGTTTGCAGTGGCGACGACGGCGACGACAGCGTTAGCGGCGGCACCGGTAACGATACCGTGAGCGGCGGTGGCGACAGCGACGTTTGCAGTGGCGACGACGGCGACGACAGCGTTAGCGGCGGCATCGGCGACGATACCGTGAGCGGCGACGCAGGCAACGACCTGTGTGAAGGCGACGACGGCGACGACAGCGTGATGGGCGGTGCCGGCGACGACAGTGTGATGGGCGGTGGCGGCAACGATACCCTCGTTACTGGCGACGGCAATGACGTGGCAGACGGTGGCCAGGGCGACGACAGCGTTAGCGGCGGCGGCGACGGCAACGATACGCTGATGGGCGGCGACGGCAACGATACGCTGATGGGCGGTACTGGCAACCATACCTGTGTCGGTGGTGCTGGAAATGACGTTTATGTCGTGAGTAACAGTACCTCTGGGGCAAGTGCAGTCATCACTGACTTCGCAGACAACGAGGACAAGTTTCTGCTGTTTGGCGACTTGAACTTTAGCAGCTTGACCTTTATACAAATCGGTGTCAATACCGAAATTCGGGTCAATAACTTCGCGATCGCGCTATTGTTGAATGTCAACGCAACGCTTATCACTGCGGCCGACTTTTTGGGAGTTAATCCTCAAACTCCAACTCAACCTCAAACTCCAACTCCAACTCAACCTCAAACTCCGATTTTTAACCCTCCGCAACTGGAAGTTAGTGAGACCCTGATTGCTGGTTCCAGCGGCCAGGAGCAAACTATTACTTCTGAGTTGTTGCGTGTTTCCGATACCGGGCAAGGTCCTGGCGGCATAACCTTCACGCTAACCGAGCTGCCCCCTGCTACAACCGGGCAACTATTTGTTAATGGAGTCCCCGTAACACAAACGGGCGTTACCTTCACTCAAGAAGACATTAACGCAGGCAGGGTAACTTTCAGAGCGGCAGTAGGTTTTGTCGGTGCGGCTACTTTTGGTTTTCAAGCTACCAACGGCCAAAGAGCTCTCACCGGCAAAACTTTTAGCTTGAAAATCGAGCAAGATTCCTTTAATTTTGCTGGCAATCCAGAAGGTCAAGCTATTGCCGGTTCTGCGACGCTCCCTAACAACATCGTAGGCAGCGAGGGTGACGATAACATTACAGCAGGTCAAGGCAAAGACACAATCATCGGCGGCAAAGGCAAGGACACAATCATCGGCGGCGATGGCGATGACGATATCGACGGCGGCGATGACGATGATTATATCGAAGTTGGCCTAGGCAAAAACAAAATAAAAACAGGCCAAGGCAACGACAAAGTTAAAGGCGGCAATGACAATGACGATATCGACGGCGGCGATGATGATGACAATATCGAAGCTGGCGGCGGCGATGACACAGTAATAGGCGGTTCTGGGAATGACACATTAACTGGAAATGAGGGCAATGACACGATCGAAGGCGGCGAAGGAACCAATATTCTAAGTGGTGGTCCTGGAAGCGATCGCTTTGTTTACCGCACTTCCCGCCAACAGATTCAAACAGTTGTAGAAGCTGACTTTATTACTGACTTTGATGTCAATAACGATGTTTTAGAGCTTTCTAACGCAGCTTTTAATGTCGGCGCTTCTATCTTGACCGAAGTGAAGATTACTGCTACTTCTACTTTTGGGTCGATCGGCAGCGGTAATTTCCTCGACTTCACGACGGATATCAGTGTTAACAGCATCGCGAGGTTGCAAGCGCGGTTTGTAGAGTTGGGTGGCAACCCAGACGTGCCTGTTTTCTGTCAGTTTATAGATGCCGAGACCGGCCGTGTGGTGGTGGTATATGGTGTTGCGGGGCGCTTGGACATTGTGGCCAGTTTCTCGCTGAACGTTCGCCTGACAGTCAATAACTTTGTCTTCATCGGCGAGCCACTAACTATTCCTGTCGGTACTGCTGGTGCTGACAATGTGGATTTCACCACTTCTCCCGCCCCAGTTAATTACGATGGTTTAGCAGGCGATGACAAGATTGTCGGCAGCAATTTTAACGATAGCCTCAAGGGCGGCGACGGCAACGATACCATCACCGGCGGCCTCGGTTTGGATTTCATAAGTGGCGGCACTGGTTCGGATCTGTTTGTTTACAGGACAACTAAAGAAGGCGGCGATAAAATTTCCGACTTTACTGTTGGGGTAGACAAATTCGAGTTTAGCGCGAGCGCTTTCGGCAATTTGACTACGACTAACTTTGACGGTGTTAGCGGTTCAACTCCTGACATTACTGGCAAAGAGTTCGTGATTTTCACAGGCGGCAGTTATGCCTCTTTGGAAGCTGCACAAGCTAAAGCCTTGGGCAATTCTACAACTGCTGGTTTCTTCGCA
The DNA here is from genome assembly GCF_036701585.1 of Microcoleus sp. POL10_C6. Classification (NCBI taxonomy): domain Bacteria; kingdom Bacillati; phylum Cyanobacteriota; class Cyanophyceae; order Oscillatoriales; family Microcoleaceae; genus Microcoleus; species Microcoleus sp. POL10_C6. Next base: position 62,677 of record NZ_JAUBRB010000038.1, read on the forward strand.
TTTACTAATGCTGCGAACGAGACAGTGTTGTATTTTGACTCGAACGGTACCGCAGCCGGTGGTTCTACCTTGATTGCAAATCTGGGTACTGCTGCTAGCAATCTGGGAACGGCGGACTTTGTATTTACAGGTACGATCGCACCTTCTGCCGGTACTACTACCAACTCAGGTAGCATTGTTGATTTAACTGCTGCTGGGAACACTTACCCGAGCGACTTTAACAATTTCGGTTCTGGTGCTGGCGGTTACAACTTCACCACTCCTGTCTTGTTTACCGGAGATGCGAAGGCTAACAGCGTCACTGGTACTGAATTTGCTGACATCTTCAGCGGCGGCAGCGGTGCAGATGTTCTGACTGGCGGTGCTGGTGCGGATCTGTTTGTTTACAAAGCAGTAGGCGAAGGCGGTGATACGATTACTGACTTTACTGCTGGAACTGACAAATTCCAGTTTACCGCGAGCGCTTTCGGCAATTTGACTACGACTAACTTTGACGGTGTTAGCGGTTCAACTCCTGACATTACTGGCAAAGAGTTCGTGATTTTCACAGGCGGCAGTTATGCCTCTTTGGAAGCTGCACAAGCTAAAGCCTTGGGCAATTCTACAACTGCTGGTTTCTTCGCATTTACTAATGCTGCGAACGAGACAGTGTTGTATTTTGACTCGAACGGTACCGCAGCCGATGGTTCTACCTTGATTGCAAATCTGGGTACTGCTGCTAGCAATCTGGGAACGGCGGACTTTGTATTTACAGGTACGATCGCCTCTTCTGTGGCTGGTACTACTACCAACTCAGGTAGCGTTGCCGATTTAACTGCTGCTGGAAACACTTTCCCAACCGACTTTAACAATTTCGGTTCTGGTGCTGGCGGTTACAACTTCACATCTCCTGTCTTATTTACGGGCAATGACAGTGCTAACAGCGTCACTGGTACTGAATTTGCTGACATCTTCAGTGGCGGTTCTGGTGCAGATGTTCTGACTGGCGGTGCTGGTGCGGATCTGTTTGTTTACAAAGCAGTAGGCGAAGGCGGTGATACGATTACTGACTTTACTGCTGGAACTGACAAATTCCAGTTTACCGCGAGCGCTTTCGGTAATTTGACTACGACTAACTTTGACGCTGTAAGTGGTTCAAATCCTGACATTACTGGCAAAGAGTTAGTGATTTTCACAGGCGGCAGTTATGCCTCTTTGGAAGCTGCACAAGCTACAGCCTTGGGCAATTCTACAACTGCTGGTTTCTTCGCCTTTACGAATGCGTCGAACGAGACGGTGTTGTATTTTGACTCGAACGGTACCGTAGCCGGTGGTTCTACCTTGATTGCGAATCTGGGTACTGCTGCTAGCAATCTGGGAACGGCGGACTTTGTATTTACAGGTACGATCGCATCTTCGGATACTGGTACTTCTCCCACTGGTACTACTACTAGCTCAGGTAGCGTTGCCGATTTAACTGCTGCTGGAAACACTTTCCCCGTCGCCTTTAACAATTTCGGTTCTGGTGCTGGCGGTTACAACTTCACATCTCCTGTCTTATTTACGGGTAATGACAGTGCTAACAGCGTCACTGGTACTGAATTTGCTGACATCTTCAGTGGCGGTTCTGGTGCAGATGTTCTGACTGGCGGTGCTGGTGCGGATCTGTTTGTTTACAAAGCAGTAGGCGAAGGCGGTGATACGATTACTGACTTTACTGCTGGAACTGACAAATTCCAGTTTACCGCGAGCGCTTTCGGTAATTTGACTACGACTAACTTTGACGCTGTAAGTGGTTCAAATCCGGACATTACTGGCAAAGAGTTAGTGATTTTCACAGGCGGCAGTTATGCCTCTTTGGAAGCTGCACAAGCTAAAGCCTTGGGCAATTCTACAACTGCGGGTTTCTTCGCCTTTACGAATGCGTCGAACGAGACGGTGTTGTATTTTGACTCGAACGGTACCGTAGCCGGTGGTTCTACCTTGATTGCGAATCTGGGTACTGCTGCTAGCAATCTGGGAACGGCGGACTTTGTATTTACAGGTACGATCGCACCTTCTGCCAGTGGTACTACTACTAGCTCAGGTAGCGTTGCCGATTTAACTGCTGCTGGGAACACTTTCCCAACCGCCTTTAACAATTTCGGTTCTGGTGCTGGCGGTTACAACTTCACCTCTCCTGTCTTATTTACCGGAGATGCGAGTGCTAACAGCGTCACTGGTACTGAGTTTGCTGACATCTTCAGCGGCGGCAGCGGTGCGGACATTTTCGACGGCGGTTTGGGTAACGACAGCATTTCCGGCGACGATGGTAATGACAGCCTCTTCGGCGGTGGCGGTAGCGATACTCTCAACGGCGGCATCGGGAATGACACTTTAATAGGTGGTGTGGGAACCAATGTTCTCAACGGCGGTGCTGGTTTGGATGTGTTTGTGTTCAGCGGAACTACTGCTGGCGGCGGGGATGTAATTACCAATTACAGCATTGCTGATGATGTAATTAACCTCGACAGCACTGGGTTTGCAGCGTTTACGACCGGATCTGGGCCTTTGGCTTCGAGTTTCTACGCTTACAGCAGCACAGTGTCTGATGTAACTGTGTTTGAAGCAACTTTAACCGGGCCGTCCATCATGGCTATCTACGACGGTTTGTCTACTAAACTGTATTACGATAGCAACGGTTCTACGGTTGGTGGTAACAGTTTGTTTGCCACTGTCGATGTCAATTTGGGACCGACCGGTAATTCTGAATTGTTCTTGTTCTAAACGGCAAGAATCCTAATTGGGATATCGGTACGGTTAGGGACACAGCATGGCTGTGTCCCTACAATACAGAGGTAAGGACATAGTAATACTGTGTCCTTTTTTTTGTAATTGTTAAACAATTTAGTCGCTATTTTTTGGGTAGGGAAATGGCATCGCCGTGTCCTCTTTTGCGTTGTTGTCGGTGGTAGGAGTCGATCGCACTCGCGAGGGCAATTTCACCATCCAATCCGGTTTATTTTACCCGTTATGTCGATTCCGGTTGTATCGGAATGATTAAACCGCAGAGGACACAGAGGATACAGAGAAAGGGAAGAGAGAGATGAATAATTCCGATGCCAAAGATCTTGCACCATTCTCGCTTAACAGGCTTTCCGGCCTGTTCCACAAGAAAATTCACTCTTTGTGGAACAGGCCGGAAAGCCTGTTCATAAAAAGCTTAGTGAGAATGGTGCAACCCACATTCCGCAGATGTGTGTGGAATTTTTTTATCAGTTGTGAAAAGTTGGAGTCAAAAAGTTTTTCCGTTTAACTTATGCGGTTTTAACGTCACGGATACCTGTCAAATCTCCCGAAATCAACTAAACTGAAATAGTTGACTTTTTTTAATAGATTTATGGCGCTTTTTTTGCGAAATAACTCAGCTTTTTAGCCAAGCCAAATCCTGCTAAGAGCTAATTATCTTGACTAATAAATGTGGATTATTCACCAATATCTACAGCTTAATAACGAGCGTCATCCACCTAAAAACATTAAATAGTATCTACTGCAATACTGTCCTAAATGCTTTAATACATCTTGACGGTCTTGGGTTAAATTGCTCACTTGTTTAGAGCCGTTGATCGTCACTAAATGTACCGCTTGAAACATCTGAAATATCCATCGCATTGTCGGTTTATTGGTGAGCTTCTTTACCTGATTTCTGACTCCCTCATTGGTAGCTGATAATTGTTGTCTCAATTTCCTTTGTGCCAGGGTATAAACTAACAAGCACAGTCCCATTATCATTCCTATTGCTTCGACTCGCTCGGGATTTTTCACAAAGACGCTTGATGTAAAAAACAATGGATCTTTGATAAATCTAAATCCTCTCTCGTTGCTTTGCTGCGCTTTGTACTCTAATAGTATCTGTTCGTCGCTCACCTTTTGAGTGTCTAAGATGTTGGTGGCTAATATAAATCTCCCGGCTGCGATTTGTTCGGCTTCTATTACTGATAACCGGGTTTCTATTTGACCCGTAACTTGATAAACTGTTGGATTTGTGTGGTTCTCTAGTTTCTGCTTGCTTGTCGTTTTTTTGGCGGGTTTTTCTCGGCATTCAATTTCTGCGATCTGGTGATACTTCCAGGTATCGGATAACCTTTTTATCGCGATTTCTGCGTCAGCAATACACGCAAACTCTTGTCTGAATAGCTTGCGCAGTGAGAAAGAAGCTGATTCTAATTGCTTTTCTACTTCCCGGGCTATTTTTTTGATTGCTGCTTGTTTTCTGATGTCGCTTTCTACTACTATCTATCTTTGCTTGATGTTAGCATACTCGCTGGTTATGGCTGCTATTTTGTAGCCTTTTATTTGGGCTGACTTCCAGGCTTTATCTGAGATAGCTGAGATTTTTTCTCGGGCCGATCGGATACTTAATGGTACTCGGGTTATCCATTTCATTCCTGCCATTGCTGATAAGTTTTCTGCTGTGTACAAGGCACTGTCTGCTACACAGATTCCGTCGAAATTCCACTGGTTTTTAAATTCTTTGAGTCGCGAGACAAACACGCTTTTATCATCGGCGTTTCCATCATCTATTTTGAGATACAATGGTACGTCTCCATCACCGCTGACTATTGTGTCAATGATAAATTGTTTGAGGTCTGGTCTTCGCTCTCTTGAATATCCGTGAACGATTTTTATGGCTTTCATTTCATCGGGTGGGTCTGATGAGTCTGTTTCAATGTCTTGACTCTTTTCCTGACGAGTTTTGTATGCTCCTTCTACTGATATTGAACTGCTGTCTAGATGAACGCTGTTCATTTCTACTTGAAATTTATGAGCTGCTTTCAGGGCGATCGCTGTGAATAACTGTGTCGTTCCAGCTTGATGGTATTTGTCTAATGCTCTGCCTATTCTATCATCATTTAATTGTTCGGGGGTCACTCCTTCTCCTATTAGATGTTCTGTTGCTTTTCCGACAAAAAATGTGTCAAATAGGTAGATTGGGGCGCTCAAAAACCCTAATCCGTTCAAAATCATCGCTTTCATGACTTGTCCTGGGCTGAGGGTTTCTTTGTTGCTTATCCCCACTTTTTTGTTGACTTCTTCTACCAATTCCATTTCATCTATTATCCCGGCTACTATTCCCAAGTGGTCTAAATTTACGATATTTATCCCCGATAATGGCTGGTTCATGATTTTTAGAGTTGCTTTACTGCAATACTCCGGACAGTTTTTAAGCAGCCAGAGTACCATAAGACAAGACTGAAGGAAGGTTAGGGTGATTTAAAATCA
>NZ_JAUBRB010000039.1:0-66351 GCF_036701585.1 Microcoleus sp. POL10_C6
CGAATTCAAGTTCGAGCGCCCGAATTCAAGTTCGAGCGGCCGAATTCACATTATAAGTAATTACCCGAACCTGATATTATTCCTAATTGCAATTAAATTCTATCATGGATTGACGGGGACTCAAGTCCCTTGTGACGCTTTCCTAGGAAGAGCTAAAGCCTCACTAGGTTCTGAGTTTCTGGCCTTCAGTGTTTTCCTGCGAATCAACCTTCTCACGGCAGAAGGTAAATAGACAGGTAGGCACAAATGAAGGCAACATAGAGGTTAGGGTAAGAGTGGAGAGTAAGAGGCAAGTGTTGCCCGTCTTCGGGACTCTGATTCTGCTTTCACAAGTTAAGTTTATTTTTATTCTTCAACTGGGCGGTTGGATCGAACTTTCGGTTCGCCTGCTGCAAAGACTTTTAAATCGAGACAGGGAACCTCGGCATTATTGACAGAGGCTGTTTTCACTCAGGAATTAACGGACACAAGGACTCATGGCTAAACAACTCAACCTACTTTCCGGGCAAGTAATTTCTACGCCTCTGCACGCCGAGATGCAGCAATCGTACCTCGAATATGCCATGAGTGTGATCGTCGGGCGAGCTTTGCCTGATGTCCGCGACGGTTTAAAACCAGTTCACCGTCGAATTTTGTACGCGATGCACGAACTCGGTCTGACGCCAGACCGACCTTACCGTAAGTGCGCCCGGGTAGTTGGAGATGTTTTGGGAAAATATCACCCCCACGGCGACCAATCGGTTTACGACGCTCTGGTACGCATGGTTCAGGAGTTTTCGAGCCGCTATCCTTTACTGGCGGGTCACGGCAATTTCGGTTCGGTGGACAATGATCCGGCGGCTGCTATGCGCTATACGGAAACGAGGCTGGCACCGATCGCCCACGAAGCTATGCTAACCCAAGTCGGCGATGCAACTGTTGATTTTACTGCTAACTTTGACAGTTCGCAGCAGGAACCGACGGCGCTGCCTGCTCAGTTGCCGTTTCTGTTACTCAACGGCTGTACGGGCATTGCTGTGGGGATGGCAACTAATATCCCGCCACACAATTTGGGAGAGGTGGTAGACGGTTTAATTGCTTTGATTGAAAACCCGGAACTATCCGACGAGAAGTTGATAGAACTGATTCCGGGCCCGGATTTTCCAACCGGAGGGGAAATCGTTGCTACAGAGGGCATTGTTGACGCCTACACTAAGGGTCGAGGCAGCATTGCGGTCAGGGGTGTGGCTGGGGTGGAAGAGGTGCCAGGTAATCGCAAGGTGCGTACTAAAACGGCGATCGTGGTGACGGAGTTTCCGTTTCAGGTAAATAAGGCGGCTTGGATTGAAAAGGTGGCGGAGTTGGTCAATGCTGGCCGCCTCGACGGTATTTCTGATTTGCGTGACGAGAGTGATCGCGAAGGGATTCGAGTGGTGATTGAACTCAAGCGGGAATTTACCCCAGAAGCGGTTCTGGCTCGTCTTTATCAACAAACTGACCTGCAAACAAATTTTGGGGCGATTTTGCTGGCAATTGTCAACGGTCAACCGCGACAGTTGACGCTCAGACAATTGTTGCAGGAATTTCTGGATTTCCGGGAAGTGACTCTTACCCGCCGCTACAATTACGAGTTGCAGGCTGCGGAACGTCGCTGTCATATTGTCCAAGGCTTAATGTTGGCTTTGACAAATCTCGATACCGCGATCGACATTCTCAGAAATTCTCCTGACGGCTCTACTGCTAAGCAAACTTTGCAAGTTCGCCTCAATTTGAGCGAAAGTCAAGCTGATGCGATTTTGGCGATGCCTATGCGGAGGCTGACTGGTTTGGAAAGGCAAAATTTGCAGTCTGAGTTTGATGAGTTGATGGCTAATATTCAAGAATTGCAGCGGTTGTTGAGCGACAGGCGCGAACTTTTGAAGGCTTTAAAGAAGGAATTTCGCTCGCTCAAACGCAAGTACGCTGACCCCCGCCGCACTAAATTCGCCAATGGAACCGGACGCGCAGCAAACGCCGAATCACAATTTGCTGGTAAGAAAAATTCTGCGGTGAAGCAGTTGTCGCCGGCAACGATTCAGCCTAGCTTATTGCCGGTTATAGAGGCAGAGGAAACTATTGTTGAATTTTCGCACAAGCAGTACGTGCGACGCTTGCCGACTGGGGAAAAGCCACGCTCGAAAAGTCGCGAAAAATCGGTTTCAGCTTTAGAAAAAAATGAAGATTTTATTTTGACGGCAAATCTGACGAAAACCGATCGCACTTTGGTCGTTTTAACTCCTAACGGCAAAGCTTACCCACTGAAAGTGGCCGATATTCCTAGTAGTAGCGCCAAAGACCGGGGAACGCCGATCGTTAGTTTGTTGTCGCCGAGTGCTACTAAAGATAGTGCCGGTCGCGCTTTGTCGGAAATCACAGTTGCACACTTTATTTTGCCGGAAAATTCGGAAGCGGCAGATTTAGTAACTCTGACTCAGCAAGGGAAAATTAAGCGCTTGCCGATGCAGGAATTTGCTGATTTGACTAATCGTGGCGTTACTGTTGTTAAACTCAAGGAGGACGATCGGCTGCGCTGTGCGAGTCTGGGTAAAGTCGGCGAGCAAGTGGCGATCGCAACTTCAGGAGGCCGAGTCCTCCGGTTTGAGATTGATGATGAACAATTGCCACCAATGGGCCGCGCAGCCCAGGGATCTCAAGTAACCAGGTTGCGGAAGCAGGAAGAGTTGGTGGGTTGCATCACTCTGGACGCGAACGACAGTCTGGTGCTATTTTCTGAGTTGGGTTGGGCAAAACGAATGCCCGCAGGTTCTGTCAGACTTACTAACCGGGGGGAAATTGGCACTCAAGCTTTTCGTTTCTCAGAGCCTAAAGATGCTTTAGTTGGGTTGCTGCAGGCTGTTCCGGGTACGGATGTCAAACTTTTTACTAATTCTGGCCGCCTGTTGCGATCGACTATTGATGGTATAGCTTTTTGGGGGAAAGATGCTGCGGGCGATCGAGTTTTTGACCTCAATCCGGGTGAAAGAATCATCAAAGTTATCAGCAGTCAATAGTCATTGGGCATTGGGCCTTGGGCATCGGGCATTGAGCAAGCCCCATGCCCAATCTAAAATCTAAAATCTCAAATCTAAAATTGTTTAATGGCGCAAGTTGTATTAGAAAATATCTACAAAAGTTTTCCCCTCCGCCAAGGAGAACAGGAAAAAGAAGCAAACACCGTCGCAGAAAGTGTCTCACCTCTAGCCGATCGCCCTGCGTCTAACAGCGTTTTGCGGCGCATTAACCTGACGGTCGAAGACGGGGAATTCATGGTGTTGGTGGGGCCTTCTGGCTGCGGAAAAAGCACTTTGCTGCGATCGATCGCCGGTTTGGAAGTTTTGACTGCCGGCAATATTTGGGTTGGCGCTCGGCTCCTTAACGATTTGCCTCCTAAAGACCGAGATATCGCTATGGTATTTCAAAATTATGCTCTCTATCCTCACCTAACAGTTTACGATAATATCGCCTTTGGATTGCGTCGCTCGGAAAGGGAGAAAGACGAAAGAAGGAAGAAGGAAGAAGGAAGAAGGAAGAAGGAAGAAGGAAGAGGGAAGAAGGAAGAAGGGATAAGGGGGAAGATACAAGGAGAAGAAGGAAGCAGCCAGAAGATAGAAAAAATTAGGAATAAGCTAGAAGAGGTTATTAATTATTTAGCTTCTAATTCTTTAAAAAATCCTCTTATTTATCTTTTGTTTGAGGACTTTTTAGGAGGAGCGACTCGCAAGTTGCCTCCGGGTTTGCGCTATTGGTCGGAACGGGAAAAGGCTGTAGGAAAACGAGTGCGAGAGGTAGCTGAATTATTGCAAATAGAATCTCTTTTAAATCGCTTGCCAAAACAACTTTCGGGAGGGCAAAAGCAGCGCGTAGCTTTGGGTAGGGCGATGGCTAGGAATCCTGAAGTGTTTTTGATGGACGAACCGCTATCGAATCTGGATGCGAAATTGAGGGCGGAAACTCGATCGCAAATTGTGCAGTTGCAGCGACAGTTGGGCACTACAACTATTTATGTGACTCACGACCAAACTGAGGCGATGACTATGGGCGATCGGATTGCTATTATGAAGGTCGGCCAGATTCAGCAAGTAGCTCGACCTCTAGAGCTTTACAACAAGCCGGCTAATCTGTTTGTTGCTGAGTTTATCGGTTCTCCGCCGATGAATTTCTTGTCGGTGGAATTTAGTGCTCCGCTGTTGATTTCTCACCCGCAATTTCGCTTTACTTTACCCGATATTTGGGCTAAAAGTCTACAACAATATGACGGGCGAGGCCTAATTTTGGGCATTCGGCCGGAACATCTGAGCATTAACCCTCCGGCTACGAAAAATATTTCAGTACAAGTGGAAATTGTAGAGGCTTTGGGACACGAAACTTATTTGGGGGTTTGTTTGACGGATGCCCCGGCCGTGCGGATGCAAGTGCGGGTTCCTCCTGAGCGATCGATCCGAGTTGGCGAGGAGCTTTGGTTGGCCATCGCCCATGACAAAATTCACTTGTTCGACCCTGATACCGAGTTGGCTATTTTTCCTCGTTAGGCAAAATCATCAAGGTCGATCGACCGTTGTGACCGATGTCACTAATCACAAGCTTGCATTTTTATCAAGGAATGTTATATTTATTTACATAAGCCTTACACAAGTTAACGAAAGGAGTTCGCACTATGCAAGAACAAAAACGCAACGCTTGGAACTGGGGCTTCAGCGAAGGAGCCGAAAATTGGAACGGTCGTTTGGCGATGATTGGTTTCTCTGCCGCTGTCATCATCGAATTGGTTTCCGGTCAAGGTCTGCTTCACTTTTGGGGCGTGATGTAATTTTCTAGTTAAGACTTTTGTGACACTGCAAAGCTTGGGAGTTCCGTAACGGACTCCCAAAATTTTGACAGCACGATTTGGGCCACAAATAGCCAATTGCTCCCTGCTGTTAGCCGCACAAAATTTAACAGCTATAGCTGAAACCGGGGCGGGGGGTCTCCCACCCAAAAGACTGCGAATCACTCTTTTGGGTGATGCTAGCAAATTACTCTAGCGGATATATTCTTTTAAGATGCTGTTCCGGTTGGGATGGCGCAACTTCCGCAGGGCTTTAGCCTCGATTTGGCGAATCCGCTCACGAGTGACGTTAAAGATTTGACCAATTTCCTCCAAGGTCTTCATCCGTCCGTCATCTAAGCCGTAACGCAGCCGCAGTACATCTCGTTCTCGGGGGCTGAGAGTATCCAAAACGCTTTCCAAGTCTTCCCTAAGCAAGTTTTTCGAGACTTGATCTTCTGGTGTTTCCCCGTCAGATTCAATAAAATCTCCCAGACGTGAGTCTTCCTCTTTGCCGATCGGAGTTTCTAGAGAGATGGGCAACTGTGCGGACTTAGCAATGAACCGCAACTTCTCGATCGTCATCTCCATGCGGGTAGCAATTTCTTCTTCCGTAGGCTTGCGACCCATTTCCTGAGACAGGAGTTTGGTAGTTTTCTTGATGCGCGAAATGGTTTCGTAAAGGTGAACAGGCAGGCGGATAGTGCGGGATTGGTCGGCGATTGCCCTGGTGATGGCTTGACGTATCCACCAAGTTGCGTAGGTAGAAAACTTGTAGCCTTTTTCGTGATCGAATTTTTCAGCGGCCCGGATCAGACCCAAAGAGCCTTCCTGAATCAAATCTTGGAAAGACAAACCGCGATTCATGTATTTTTTGGCGATCGACACCACCAAACGCAGGTTTGATTGCACCATTTTTTCCTTGGCCCGACGACCGACGTGGAGTCGGTGACGGAATGCAGGAAGTGCCATATCTACAGCATTCGCCCATTCGCTGTCTTTGGGTTCGCGGTTATACTCTTCGAGCAGTTGTTCTCGAACTCGCTCTAATTCCAGCAAATCTGCAATCTTGCGTGCTAGTTCAATCTCTTCGTCAGCTCGCAGCAGTCGAATCCGACCGATTTCTTGCAGGTAAAGACGAATAGAGTCTTCAGTATAATGCTTTTTCTTTGCCTGTGCCCGACGGCGGGCTTTGGCGCCTTTGCCAGATTTAGGATCTTCCTCAGATTGAGAGTCTAAGAATTCTTCTCGATCGTCTTCTTCGTCGATAAAGAGTTCTAACTCGCTCTCAGGTAGAACGCTTTCGGCGCCCCGAAGCAACTCGATTGTTTCCATTTCCGGTGTAATTGTGGTTGCGAGTACGGTGTTAGCTGGGATCATGCCGTCTTCCTCATGCTCCTGAATTAAAGAATAAATAACAGTGGAATAGTGTCTGTTTGTAGTTTAGACAAGTTAGCCAGGATTGACATTCCCGCAGGAAGAAATAGTGGGATTTTTGGTCTGCTAGCTGAATTTGTTACCGAAACTGCACCTGTTTTATGAGTCACGGTTCGAGTTCTGGTTTGAAGCAGTCAGCGCATTCAATTGATCGCAGATTTTAACATCGCGACCTTAAATTGAGCTAGCGGCTTTTTCTTTCGGAGCGAGTTACCACATCATCTGCAATACCTTGCCCCCAGAAGCAAACCATGAAGTGCGATCGATCACACTTCCAAAAATACTGGCTTTTTTACTCGGTACTTCGAGCTTTTACCCGTACAAGTTTTCCCGCACGGAACCCTCTAACTTTTGTATTGGAGGTGTCGAACTTTTGATTCGCCTTGCTTTCACTCTGGTTGTCAGACATGACAGTTGCACGGCAAGTTTTCGCCACCTTGGATGCCGGTCTGCTGCCTCAAATGCAACAGCAGAGGGTTGAAGCACCAAACGGGGAGAATCGGATCTTGCAAAGACCTTCCCGATTGTAGCCTTTCTCACAAAAAATGGAAGTTGTTTTCCATTGTTGGTCAAGAACTAGGAAAACTCTGTCAGCTTAGCTTGACAATACTAACTCATGTCCGGCTCTGCTAAATCCTGAGAACGGCCCGCAAAAACTTTGGCACGATCAAACGGCCCTGTTTTCTGCGTATATCTGGGTGAACGGCTGCGGCGTAGTTGGCCAGACAGTTAGCAGACAATTTTTGAGTTGCCCAAATTGGAACCAATACAATCCGTGTAGATACACCCATCATTACCCTGTTTCCCTGAATTGAATCATACGCAATCTGCGATTGAATAAAGCTCGTAGCTTTAGTTTTAAGTCGGTAACTCTGGATTAGAGACCGACTCTGACCCCCAATGAAGCGTTGCGGGTTGAGTAATGCAACAGGGGCTTTCATTGTTAAGTTAGCTCAAATCTCAGAAATTGGGTTTAATTTTCACGTTAAATCACATTAAGTTCTTAACGTCACATTCTTATTTAAGCAGTTCGACACGAGTTTGTCGCGTCCATGGCAAAAACCACCAGGATAAATTCTACTGAGAGTTAACCCGCCGCGCAACTCTGGGCTGCGGACTTCTCTAAAATTTTTGGCTTTCGGTTCGCACTTGCGCGATCGCAGGGTCTCACAAACAATACAATTCGACATCTCCCGGAAGTATAACTTCACGATTCCTTTAAATACATTGTGACAGTGTGAAGATTCAATAAACTCCTTCCATCAATTGTAGGTAGGATTCCCGAATTGTCTTGATAATTTCAAGCAGACGGAAAAAAAGCCACAGCCGACGTTGCTGCAACTGCCTGCCGATGATAACTCCGCCAGGGAAGAAAAATTTATCCAGTTAGCGATGTGCTTGCTATGGTTAGAGAAGGCCTAAACTTCAGGATACTTAAAGCAATGGAACGGTAGGACGTTGGTGCGATGCTCAAAATTTTGTTATTATTTACAGCGTGTCCTCCGAAAGCACAGAGTCTCGCTTTATCCTCTACTCTGGTTTAAATTATGTGGCTTGACCGTTAGGGGATGAAGCTATCAAGAAAAATTTCCGCTCCCTGTCTATATTGACAACCCAACGAAGGTTTACTAGAAAGAATTAACCTTATTGAGAGAAAGATTTAGTAATTAATTAATCGGGCTGATCTTACCATCTCTTTATAGCGTGTGTTTGTAGTCAGGACTTCAGTTTTTGTTATATTGCTGAATAACCACTAAAGTCCTGACTGCGAACTTAATTTAACCCCAAGACAGATTACTGCTGATTCCGCAGGCGGGGGTTAACAAACTCGTTTAATCCTTCCCCCACCAAAGACAGTCCCACCACCATTAAAGTCATCGCCAAACCGGGAAACAAAGCCGTCCACCAAATGCCAGTAGGTAGCGCATCTAAAGCTAAACGCAAGTCGTGTCCCCATTCGGGAGTTGCTTCGGGAAGTCCTAATCCGAGAAATCCCAAACCTCCTAATGTTAAAATCGCATCGGCAGCGTTGAGCGCAAACAGCACAGGTACGCTCTGAATTACATTTAGAAACAGGTAGCGCGAAAGCACTGTCCAAGTGTCAGCACCCATTGCTCGCGCAGCTTCGACAAATAATTCGGTTTTGACGCTGACGGTGTGATTCCTGACGACGCGGTAATATTGAGGGATGTAGGAAATGCTCAGGGCGATCGCAGCATTCAAAACTCCTTTTCCCACTACAAACGCTAGCGTCAAAGAAAGCAGCAGCCCCGGCAAAGTATAAATTGTATCCATTAAAAATAACAACACTCGATCGAGCTTACCGCCCAAATAACCGCTAACCAAACCCAGCGGCACACCGATAAACAAACTCAAAGATGTGGCTAAAATCACCACTTGCCAAGCCGCCCGAGAAGCAAACAGCGTGCGGGAAAACACATCGTAGCCGCTGCGGCTAGTACCAAACCAATAATTCGCCGACGGCGGTTCGTGGATGGGGTTAATCAAAGCCTCCGTAGGATTTTGCAGCCATCCCCAAGCTTGCATAGCTGGAGACAAGGTGGCTACCAATATAAACACGGCAGTTATTGTCAAACCTGCCCACATCATTTTCATTGACAGGCTTGACGGTGAGGCACTGTTGAGAAATCGCGGCAGTCGGAGGCGGCTTTGAGCCATAATTGATAATTCGTGCGTCAGATTTGTTTTCATCAGCATATCAATATTTACCGAAAACCATAGGAAGACTTTTTAACCGGAGATGAACGCAGATATCAGCGGTTAAAAAGTCTTTGCTAATTTGCCTTTCTACAAATTACTGGCAATTAACTCGCGGTACTGGCTTTTCGGCTTAACTCCTTTGAGCTCAGCCACCAAATCTTTGTCTTTGAAATACTGAATCGTCGGCGTACCAATCACGCCAGCATTTTCAGCAATTTCTGGATCTTCTTCGATGTCAATTTCCACGTAGTGGATTTTGCCCTCGAACTCATCTACTACTTTGTTCAAAATCGGCTTGAGGCTGTGGCAAGGCCCACAACTCGGAGAGGCATATTTGACCACAATCAGTCGATCGCTATCGTGGAACAACTTCCGCAAAGCATAACCTCCTTCGTGGCGCGTGTCTTGGATATCAAAGTTCGCGCTGGTTTTGCGTACTTTTTGAGCCTCCGGTGCTGCGACGGGTTGCTCGGATTCCTCGGTTTGGCGGAATTCCTGAGCTAAACCATTGGACGACAGCCACCTTTCTGCCAGCATCGCCCCCATGCAACCACTGCCGGCGGCGGTGATGGCTTGGCGAAACTCGTGGTCTTGTACGTCGCCGACGGCGTAAACTCCCTCGACGCTGGTTTCTACCGAACCGTGTTTGGTAACGATATAACCTACTTCGTCGAGTTCTAACTGACCTTGGAACAGTTGAGTGTTGGGAGTGTGACCGATCGCATAAAACAATCCTTTCACCAGCAAATCGCTCTCGGCACCTGTCACGATATTTCTAAGTCTCACCCCGTCCATTTTGCCGCCCGCTTCGCCCAAGATATCCAGTGCTTCGGTGTTCCAGTGCACGGTAATTTTGGGATTGCTCAGCACTCTGTCTTGCATGGCTTTGCTGGCGCGCATTTGATCGCGCCGCACCAGCATATGTACGTGAGAGCCGTATTTTGTCAAATAAATAGATTCTTCCGCTGCGGTATCGCCCGCGCCGATTACAGCTAAATCTACTCCTTTAAAAATTGGGGTAGCGCCGTCGCAAATGGCACAGGCAGAAATGCCGTGACTCCAAAATACGTGTTCGCTAGGCAGCCCCAGCCTTTTCGCCGTCGCGCCTGTAGCTATTACTATCGTGTGGGTTTTGATTTCTCTGTCTTCCGATCGCACTGTAAACGGACGCTGGCTCAAATCCACCGAAATTACATCTTCTGTGTATAACTCCGCACCCCAGCGCGCTGCTTGAGCTTTCATCCGATCCATGAGTTCCGGCCCGGTGATGCCTTCGGGAAAGCCGGGGAAGTTTTCTACTTCTGTGGTGGTCATCAGTTGACCGCCGGGGACACCTCCGGCTTGGTAGCCTTCAAACACTACGGGTTTCAGGTTTGCCCTCCCGGCGTAGATGGCTGCTGTGTAGCCTGCGGGTCCGGAGCCGATAATTACTAGGTTTTCTACGGTTTCGTTGGTCATAGCTATTTACTTAAACTCATAACGACTTCGTTTTACTAATTCTAGCAGAGTTCGATCGAGTTTGGTGGGATGCCATTGGGCGATCGAGCATCTCTATCTATTTTTGAGGGTCGATCCATCTTCGGGGCAATTCCAGCTAATTTAATAAGCAAAAACAATCTAAAAGTCGATTTAGTTTTAAATGTTCGATCTATTTTGACTGCTGAAATCTTAAGAAAATCTAAAGATGAGCAAAATTATTGACTTCATTCTCAATTATTTTACCTATTTACTGGCTTTGAGGCTTGTGGTACGATTTTCATAATCCAGGGGCATTATGACTAATTTAAAATTTTAGCGCTGAAAGCTTTTAAAATCGTAAAATTAGCGAACTCTGCAAATGTAACAAGTACAATTGTTTATGCAAAATCCGCATTTTATGGTTTAATAATTGTAACGCAGATTTTGTCAAGTTTGACAAAATACATGATTTGTGGTATGCAAGGTGCCAGCGGGGAGAAATTAGAAGGAAATTTTTAACCGCTTTGGAAGCACAGGCGGGACGCCCGTGCCACGATAAACATAGAATTTTGTAATTGTGTCTGAATGGATAAAATCAAGATATTGTTTGTGTGCAGTCAGAATAAGTGGAGAAGTTTGACTGCGGAGAAAATATGCCAGAAGGTTAGTGGCTACAGTGTGCGATCGGCTGGAACCGAAAAAGGTGCAAGAATCAGAGTAACTGAGGGTCTTGTCAGTTGGGCAGATTTGATATTTGTGATGGAGAAGAAGCATGGCGATCGACTTCGCAGCAAATTTCCCGAAAGTCTCGAAGGCAAGAAAGTTATTTGTCTGCAAATCCCGGACAATTACAAATATATGGAACCGGAGTTAGTCGAGCTTTTGCAGGCGAAACTGAACCCATATATAGAAATGCCAGATAACGAGATAAATTTTATGCAGCGAGTTTTGGAACCGGAAGTGATGGATTCCTTGGAAGAGGCGATCGAATACGATTCGATGGACTTTGCTGAGGTTAATGCTGCTTTTGCTCAGAGTGCTGCGGCGTTGGGGCCGGTTTTTGGAAACGTTTTGGATGCGGGGACGGGTACGGCGAGAATTCCGATCGCAATTTCTCAACTGCGGCCAGCATGGAAGTTGACTTGCATTGATTTGTCGGCAAATATGCTGAAAGTCGGGGTCCAAAATGTGGAAAAGGCGGGCGTGCGATCGCAAATTAAGCTGGAACTGATCGATGCTAAAGCCATGCCGTATCCAGACAGTTATTTTGACATGGTGATTTCCAACAGCATTATCCACCATTTGCCCGATCCGCTGCCGTTTTTGCAGGAAGTCAAGCGGGTGTTGAAGCCACAGGGAGCAATTTTTTTGCGGGATTTGCTGCGGCCGGAAAAAGCGGAAATCAGGGATAATTTAGTCAATCTGTATGCGGGAGATTGCAACGCGCACCAGAAACAGTTATTCAGCGATTCGTTGCAAGCAGCATTTACGCTGGATGAAGTTGAGGAGATGATGCAGAATGCCGGGTTGGATGGGTTGAGGATTTATGAATCTTCAGACAGACACTGGACGGCAGAACGTGCTTGGTGCGAGTCTTTGTAAGCACGGGACGATCGCCCCATAACAGTTCCAATGACAATAGGAGCGATCACGCCTTTCGAGCTATGCGCCTTACCGTTGGGCGATCTGTTTGTTGTTTAATTACTGTTGGCGGGTCGGAAAAATTAGTATGATTGAACCGCGAAGACGCGAAGGACGCGAAGGAAGAATCAGAAGTAGATAATCTTCTACGGGGAAGGAAGTAAGGAATGAGAATTAAATAACTTCCACAAGTTTGCGGGATGGGCGTCCCGCCCGTCTTTTTTGGACGGGCGGGACGCCCATCCCACAATAACAATTAAAATTGTAAGTAATTTAATTCGCGATCCTAAGATGCTTAAGCATCTTATAGAAAAAATGTGCGATCAAAGTTATGCCGAAAAAGCCCGTTCCGCGACCAGAAGATGAAGAGTCGCATTTGAAGAAGCTCAGGGAAGAACTGGACATGAGTCAGGAAGATTTGGCGCGAGAGCTTGGCGTTTCGTCGCAAACAATCAGCCGTTGGGAGTTGGGGAAGAACGTACCCACGTTCACCGTCAAGCAGATGAAAGCTTTGGAGAAATTGCTGGCTAGCATCGGCAGGTCGATCGGCGATTTGCCAGACAATCTGTGATCGAAACCATTAAACAAGCCCACGGATAAATCCGTGGATAACTTTTTCCAATCTAAAATCTAAAATCTAAAATCACTCGATCGCGACCTCGGTCTTTAGCTTGATAAAGCGAACGGTCTGCCGCTGCAAGCAGATTTTCCTGAGAAGTTTCGGGATGAGGAAACGTGCTTGCTACCCCCAAACTCAGCGTCACGAAAGAACACACCGCTGAATTAAGGTGTTCGATTTCTAGTTCTTTTACCCAAACTCGAATTTGCTCTGCAATCCAAACAGCTATTTCAGACGAAGTGCGGGGTAAAATTACCGCAAATTCTTCACCGCCGTAACGAGCCACCAGAGTCTCCCCGGAAACGGCGCCTGCGGAGTAATGTACAGCCTCAACAATAGTTTTGGCTACCTGCTGCAAGCAAGCATCTCCCGCCTGATGTCCGTAAGTATCGTTGTATCTCTTAAAAAAGTCAACATCGCATAAAATCAAAGATATTTCTGCAGCAGCTTCTCCCAATTCTTGCCATTTTTTCTCTAAGTATTCGTTAAAACAGTGGCGGTTAGCAATCTGAGTTAAGCCATCTAAGTTGGCAAGGCGATACAGTTCGGAATTAGCTGCTTTTAATTGAGAATTAGCTGCTTCTAGCTCGGATTGCGTAAGGGATAAATTGTAATAAAGTTCGCTCATAGACCAAGTAGCTTGTTGGTGAATTTGGGATAAAGCTACCCAGAGTTGGTGCACGTCTAAAAGTCGGTAAACTTGAGGTTCTAACTGCACAACAATCGGTTCGTAAAGTAGTTCCGGCGGTCGCTGCACGGAGCGCTGAGCTGCCATGACAATTAAGGCTACTCCTGGTAAAATCAAAATATCGGTTTGAGCTATTTGATACAAGGCTATAATCGGTCTGCAAGCAAATATATCTACTCCGTAAGGGCGGCTCATGCGTTCCATAAATCGCCGACGCGATATCATCCCTAAAAATTCCCCATTTACGTTTAAGATAACTCCCGGAAGCAGCGGGTTAGATTGAAACCACCGAGCTACTTCTTTGGCGAGATATGAGGAGTCAACCTGAAAATTGAAGAGAGCCAGATCCTTAAGAGTAGACTCTAAAGATAAATTTTTGGGTGAGTTTTCTGGCGAGTTGGACGGCTCAATAAATTCAACAGACACAGCGCAGATCCGAATAAATAAATAATAAAGAAGCAACAAAGCTAGTGTCAGATATTAACTTATACTAACATTTATTTATGAACAGTCACTGTATTCTTGACTACACTGTTTCTTTCAAGGGATAAGCTGCGGCGTTAGCTTATGCCTTGCCTGCATTGCATTACATTGATTTATCCTCACTCAATTAGAAAGCTATTGAATTATTATTCATTTTTTTTACGGTTGGCTTTTTGCGTCGTCAGAAGAAGATTTCAGAGCCAATCCTTAACTCATTCGCGGCGCTCACAAACTCAATAAACATGGTTTTTTTATTTAAACCGAGTCGAAGCTGTAATGAGGTTTTGCGTAAAAAAAAACGTGGTTTCTGTCGCTGTTCTCAACTCAAAACTCAAAACTCAAAACTCAACCTTCCCTCACCACCCCCACGTTCCTGACCCTCCCTTAAACGGGCCGACAATATCTTTGGTAATCCAGCCACCGTAAAAATCCCCTGGTTGAGATTGCACTAATTCCCCGTCCACATAACAGGCATCCATCTTGCTCGGATAAAAAGCCACATAATCTTTAATAGCTGCAAAAACCTGATTAGGATTGGGATAAAACCAAGCAGCATTTACTACTTCTTTCGACTCTACCGTCACAGTGTAATAACCGGCTTGTCCCTTCCACTCGCACCAAGAACCCCGTAAAGTTTTGTGCAAATATTCCATTTTGATGTCATCGGGGCAGATATAGTAGGCAGGAGGGTGGCTTGTCTCCAATACCCGCTGAGGACGGCGCGTGTCGGCGATCGTCACTCCATTAAAAATTATCTGTACGTGTTTGGTCGATTCCTCAAGCCGAGGGGGACGTGGGTAATCCCAAACAGACTCTTGACCAGGGCCGGGCTCTATTCGATCGAAGTTCATTCGCACAATCTCCACTGCAAAAAAAACACTTAGCGACTTAGCATTACAATTTAATGTACCCTTAATCGAGTCGCTGCTTCAGAGCAAACCAGCTTTTCTCAACTCTTGGTAATATGAGTATTCGCGGTATAGATGTTTCCGACTACCAGCCCAATGTCAATTGGCCAGCCGTTGCGCGGGATGGTATTACCTTCAGTTTTGTCAAATCGACCGAAGGTGCAACGTTCGTTGCCCAAACTTTCGCTCGCAATTGGGCGGCGATGAAAGCGGCGGGGATTCAACGCGGTGCTTACCACTTTTTTCAACCTGCAAGCAGCATTCAAGGACAAATAGATTTGTTCTTGAAAACTGTAAAACTCGAACCGGGGGATTTGCCGCCAGTCTTGGATATGGAAACTACAGGGGGTTTGAGTGCGACTCAATTGTGCGATCGAGCCGCAATTTGGTTAGAAGCAGTCGAAAAAGCCACCTTGATGCGGCCGATTATCTACACTTACCCCGGTTTCTGGGACAACCTGGGGACAACACGGTTTGCCGATTACCCACTGTGGATTGCTCACTATACCAGTGCTGAGGAACCTTGGGTGCCCGGTGGCTGGAAAACTTGGACTTTTTGGCAATACAGCGACAGTGGCAGCGTGTCAGGCGTATCGGGCAATGTAGACACCAATATTTTTGAAAGCGTCCGAGAAGGCGCCGTAAGTTATAAAGTTGCAGACATCCAGAAGGAATTAAGAATTAAAGGTTTCTATCAAGGCGCGATGGACGGCAAATTTGGAGCTACCACCACAGCGGCGCTCATCTCGTTTCAGAAATTTCAAGGTCTCAATCCAGACGGTATTGCCAGCCTCAAAACCTGGGCCGCTTTGATGCGAAAATCTCCCAAAGTAATTGTTCCCCCTCCAGCCCCGACACCCACTCCGCAGCCGACTCCCACTCCGACTCCCCCTCCCATATCAGACGTGCGGCTGACTCAGGTATTCTCGTCTTATCAAGCTAAGGCTAGCCAAGATACTGCCTTAATTTGGCTGCAAAGTCAAGTTTCTACCTCTGTTTTAGGGGAATTTGCTCAAAAATGGCGGGCAACTACCTTACCTCAAGACAGTAATTTGCGATTGATAGATGTGGGCAAATTTTATCGCGGTTTAGCACAACAAGACCAAGCTTTAGATTGGCTGCAAAAACAACTTTCTCCGGCTATTATTAACGAGTTTGCACAAAAATGGCGATCTCAATCTATTGTCACTAATTCTCCGATTCGGCTGATAGATGCGTGCAAATTTTATCGGGCCGCACCCCAGCAAAACCAGGCTTTAGATTGGCTGGAGGGGCGAGTTTCACCGGCCATTCTATCGGAGTTTTTTAGCAGGTGGCAGAATGCCAGTCGATTATAAATTTTAGATGGGAGATTTTAGATGGGAGATTGACTCCACAGATAAATTTGGGGGTTTGATCGCTCTGTAATTGGAAAGCCGACAACTCTTGCTATTTGAGATTTGAGATTTGAGATTGACAAGCGAATTTCAAAGGTGGTACCCGCCACGTGATTTATCCGTGGAATCAATCCCAAATCGAAAATCTAAAATCCTCAAGCCTCCGAATTTATCCGTGGGATCAATCCAAAATCTAAAATCTAAAATCGAATGACTCCCCATCAAAATTCGTCAAATCCTCTCCCTCTGTGCCCGCATCCCCGTCCAACTCTCTAACATAACAGACAATCTCTCGCTTAGCTACAGCTTACTCCCATCTTTGACGCCAAGAGAATTATCTGATAAAGTTATAGCGACTATCAAGTTTTTTTAATCTTATTGGGAAAAATCCAGGGACGTGCCGAGTTGGTAAGCTGCGCCGAAAATAGCGCCTGCACTCCAATTACCCGCGATCGAACATTTAAAACTAAGCGGGCAGCCTGTAACAATTATATCTATGGAAATCTCCTTTAACATCACCCTGTTGATGGTCATGACCGTCATCTGTGGCATCAGCGCTCAAGTTCTCGCCGCTTATTTGAAAGTTCCGGCGATCGTCTTTTTGCTGTTGTTTGGCATTTTAGCCGGCCCAGACTGCTTCGGAGTGCTGCACCCCAATCTGCTGGGCAGCGGTTTGGAAGTTATGGTATCCCTTTGCGTAGCTTTAATTCTGTTTGAAGGCGGCTTGAATTTGGAATTGCGAGATTTGGGAAAACTTTCCGGCAGCATCCGCAATTTAGTTACCGTAGGCACTTTAATTACCCTAATTGGCGGCGGAATGGCCGCACACTGGTTGGGGGAATTTCCCTGGCCGATCGCATTTTTGTATGCTTCTCTAGTAGTCGTCACAGGCCCGACAGTAATCGGCCCTTTGCTCAAACAAGTATCCGTTGACAAAAAAGTTGCCGCCTTGCTAGAAGCCGAAGGCGTTTTAATCGATCCAGTCGGAGCAATTCTGGCAGTATTGGTGCTGAATATTATTTTGAACGGCAATGCTGATTTGCTGGTTTTGTTCCGAGATTTAATCGTGCGACTATTAGTTGGCGCAGTCATCGGAGTTGCGGGAGGTTGGCTGCTGGGATTCATTCTCAAGCGATCGCAATTTCTCTCCGAAGACCTCAAAA
The DNA here is from genome assembly GCF_036701585.1 of Microcoleus sp. POL10_C6. NCBI lineage: Bacteria > Bacillati > Cyanobacteriota > Cyanophyceae > Oscillatoriales > Microcoleaceae > Microcoleus > Microcoleus sp. POL10_C6. The sequence goes on from NZ_JAUBRB010000039.1 coordinate 17,317, forward strand.
ACTTAGTAGTTTTAGCCGGTTTGTGGGGATTCTTCGGCTTAGCAGAAGAAATCCGCAGCGAATCGGGACTGATGGCAACAGTCCTATCCGGCATCGTCCTCAGAGCCGCTGCTGTGCCGGAAGAAAGGCTGCTGAGGAGGTTTAAAGGTCAACTGACAGTCCTTGCTATTTCCATGCTGTTCGTGCTGCTGGCGGCCGATTTATCCCTCGCTAGTGTGGTCGCCCTCGGTTGGGGAAGTTTGTTTACAGTTTTAGCTTTAATGTGGGTAGTGCGGCCGATCAACGTTTGGCTTTGTACTTGGAATAGCGGACTGAATTGGCGGCAGAAATTATTTGTTTGTTGGGTAGCGCCGAGGGGAATTGTCTCAGCGTCGATCGCATCTTTATTTGCAATTTTGCTCACCCAGCGGGGAATCAACGGTGGCGACTCGATTAAAGCCTTAGTTTTCCTAACAATTATTATGACAGTTTTCGTCCAGGGACTAACGGCCGGCCGGATCGCTCAACTGTTGGGCATCACCTCAAAATCGGCAACTGGTGCAGCAATTGTCGGATCAAATCCTTTGAGCAGATTAATTGCTCGCTTGTTTCAAGAACGCGGAGAATCTGTGGCAATTATCGACACAAATCCCGAAGCTTGCGAACAAGCCGAACGAGAGGGTTTGCGGGTGTTTTTGAGCAGTGCTCTAGACCACAGCGTGTTAGAAGAAGCCGGACTGGAATCGATGGGAACTTTTTTGGCAATGACTAACAATGGCGAGGTAAACTTAGTGTTAGCTCAGCGAGCAGCCGAAGAGTTTGCACCGCCGAGGGTTTTGGCAATATTCCCCAAAGAGCCGCAAGCAAATATGCCTGCAAATCCGACTAAAATCAATCAAGCTTTTGTCTCGGATTTGTCGCTGAAGGATTGGAACGAATATTTGAGCGACGGCGAAGTGAAATTGGGGGAAACTGAGTTAAAAACAGAGGGATTGCAGTTTCAGATTGCTCACTTACAAGCTTTGGTTAAAGCCGGGGAGTTGGTGCCACTGCTGCTGGAAAGGCAAGGATACTTGCAAGTAGTGTCGGCGACCCAGATTTGGCAAGCAGGCGATCGAATTATTTATTTGCTGTACGATCCGACACCGAAATTGTTGAAAAGATTGTCGGGTTCATCTCAGTCTCGCTTGACTTTGGAAAAGCATCAGGTAGTTGAAGAAGTGCCGATTCCTTCTCCGGTTTTAGAGGAGGTTTTGGAGTCAGCGGAAATAGCAAAGGATGCTAAAGTTTTGCAGCCGCCAGTTTCCCGATAGGGGCAGTATCCTCGATCGTACTCTGTAATCTGGTTGTGGCGATCGTCCTTACTCGGCCTCCCCAATCAGAGTAAATGCCGCCCAATTTCGCGGCTGGGGGTGAGTTTTCATCGTGGTTAACATTGCTTGCCGCAATGCCTGTGCTTTGTCGGGATTATTTTGCAAGTTTTGATAAAATGCCTGCATCAATTCCGATGTCGGCGCATCGGGAACCGCCCATAAAGAAACAATCACGCTGGGCACTCCTGCCGAAATCAAAGCGCGTGACAAGCCAATTACTCCATCCCCGGTAATTCTGCCTTCTCCAGTGTTACAAGCACTCAAAACGACTAAATTTGCTTGCAGTTTCATATCGAAAATCTCTTCTGCAGTCAATAAGCCGTCATCGCTACCAGAAGGAGCCAGGGCGATCGCACTTCCCAATCCGCGCACATCATCGAGCAATCCATGCGTTGCCAAGTGAATAGTCGATGCTTGGGGCATTTTTTGAACGATCTGGGCTTTTGTACCTTGAGCGCCTATGATCGCTTGAGTATTGAGCAGAGGGGCGATCGCGATCGCTTCGGCTTCGGCTCCCGGTAGAGGAGACAATTGCCGTTTGGGTTCTCCCGGATAGGAAGACACACTAGGCATCGTGGGATTGCCCAATACTAGAGCATTACTGCTTTTAGGTTGCTTCTGTGCTAACTTCTGCCGTTGTTGTCGAGTTAATGCCAGAACTTGAATCGAAGGGGCGGTGAGAATCGTGTGTTTTTGGATTAAGTAAGTGCTACTAGCATCTTGCAGGGCGGGGAAGGGTACTTGAAACAGGGAACCTTGGGGAATGAAAATGACATGGGCATTGGGGTCTTTGGGTAGAAGGCTGGCAATGGGATCGATCAGCAGTTGATGCAGTGTCGGTAAGTCGGGTTGGGGTTGGGTGGAGCCAAAACTGCTGCGACTGCGAACAGCCAGAAATTCTTGATTGCCAATGATCAAGCTGGCTAGGGAGGCGTTGTGCTTCTGCCAAAGGGGTTGGAGGTCAACTTGACGAAAGGTAATTTCACCTGTCGGTTGAATTACCCAAATGTAAATCGCGGATTCACGCGCTATAATTTGTTTTCCCTGAATCTGAAAGTCATCGTAGATGATGGAATACTGCACCAAAGTGGCATTCTGTGCTTTGGCGATTTGGCGGATTTGCTCTCGATCAGGAGAAGTGTTAATAACCGGATTGGTAGAACCTGACGATAAGCGTTGTGTCAGTAGATCGACAAACGCACGAGCACGTCCCCGTTCGGCAATTTCTAGAGCGGCGATCGGGTTATTCTGAGCCACCCGGACTTGTTGTAAAGTCACATAGGTGCGAGCTTGTTCTTCAAAGATGGAGACTTTATTGGCATCGTTGGAGCCGAGCAGTTGACGCATCGATTCCCAAACTTGAATCGCATTGACGAGCATTTTCTCAGATTCTGTTAGATTGCCAGCCTTTAAGAATGATGCTCCGAGGTTGTTGAGCGCCGTACCTTCCCCCTCGGGGTTTTTAATGGAGCGGGCGATGGCTAACTGTTGCTGGATATACTCAATGGCTTTGGAATAGTTCCCCAGATTGAGGTAAGCGATTCCTAAAGCGCCCAGTGCATTACCTTCCCCGTCGCGGTTTTTAATGGAGCGGGCGATGGCTAAACTCTGCTGTGAATACTCAATCCCTTTGGAATAGTTCCCCAGCTTCAAGTAAGTGGCTCCCAAAGCGCCCAGTGCATTAACTTCCCCGTCGCGGTTTTTAATGGAGCGGGCGATGGCTAAACTCTGCTGTGAATACTCAATGGCTTTGGCATGGTTGCCCAGATAGATGTAAACGATTCCTAAAGCGCCCAGTGCATTACCTTCCCCCTCGGGGTTTTTAATGGAGCGGGCGATGGCTAACTGTTGCTGTAGATACTCAATGGCTTTGGCATGGTTGCCCAGATCGATGTAAACGACTCCCAAATTGCCCAGTGCATTACCTTCCCCCTCGGGGTCTTTAATGGAGCGGGCGATGGCTAAACTCTGCTGTGAATACTCGATGGCTTCGGCATAGTTGTTCAGAGAGCGGTAAGCATTTCCCAAATTGCCCAGTGCATTAACTTCCCCTTGGCGGTCTTTAATGGAGCGGGCAATGGCTAACTGTTGCTGTAGATACTCAATGGCTTTGGCATAGTCGCCCAGCCTGATGTAAGTGACTCCCAAATAGCCCAGTGCCTTACCTTCCCCGTCGCGGTTTTTAATGGAGCGGGCGATGGCTAAACTCTGCTGTGAATACTCAATGGCTTTGGCATAGTTGCCCAGATTTAGGTAAGCGATTCCCAAATTACTTAGTGCTACACGCTCCCTCTCGCGGTCTTTAATTTCGCGGGCGATGGCTAAACTCTGCTGTGAATACTCAATGGCTTTGGCATAGTTGCCCAGAGAGGTGTAAGCACCTCCCAAAACGCCTAGTGCCACACCCTCCTTTGGGCGGTTTTTAATGGAGCGGGCGATGCCTAAACTCTGCTGTGTATACTCAATCGCTTTGGCAGAGTTGCCCATATTGAAGTAAGCTGCTCCCAAAATGCCCAGTGCATTAACTTCCCCTTGGCGGTCTTTAATGGAGCGATAAATTTCCAGTGCCTGTTGCCAGGAATTCAGCGCTGCTGAGACTTGGCTAGTCTCAGACTGTTGAAGCCCCTGCCGCATTAGCCGATCGCCCTCTGCTTCACGAGCATCCGTAGTTTGAGCGATCGCTGGGAAGAGAGAGTCAGGAGTAGTTAATAGGGGGATAGTGGCAAGCACGAACAGGGAAATGGAAGCTAGGAAAACATGAGTGACCCTAGAGTGGGTTGATTTGAGTCGCTTAAATGGGGAATACAGCATAGGATTCTAGAGTTGGAATTTAGAGAATTAGCCCGATCGCTCTTTCTGCCGTCGTCGTGCGATCGCCTCACTCTGCCACCGGCGATCGACCTTCATAGAAGCTTACTCTGTCTCCCCAATCTCGCCGCAGGGATGGGGACTCTAATCTGAATTAGACGACTATTTTAGCGATCGCCCGATCGGTTTGAATCAAACCATTTCCCACTGGCGTAGTCAAGTCCAAAATCAAAACCTGGCGTGTTTAGATCGTCCATATCCAGAGCCGTCTGCTCTAATGCTCGATTAATATCCGCAGGACTTAAGTCGGGATTTGCAATGCTATCCTATCAACCCATTCCGATTAGAAGTTGTCGTCAAAATGTGCTCAACTTGAGCTGGAGTCAAAGTCGGATTAGCATTCAAAACTAAAGCCGCTACACCCGCTACTTGTGGCGTTGCCATAGATGTGCCAGTTAGGGTGTCATAGGTGCTATAGGGAGTTGTAGAATAGATGTCTACTCCCGGAGCAACTAAGTAATCTAAAGGTGTGGAACCCGCACGGTTCGAGGTGTCAGCCATCCTGCCGTTTATATCAATGCTGCCCACTGCAATTCCCAAGCGATCGGCATTACGAGCTGGGTAATCAGGTTGGCTAAAACCCGAATTTCCCGCTGCTATCACCACAACAGAGCCTTTGTTATTTGCATACTCAATTGCGTCATTCACCAGGTTGGAAGGGTAAAACTCATTTCCCAAACTGAGGTTAATTACATTTGCTCCATTATCAGCAGCATACCGGATTCCAGCAGCAACATTATTCAACTCGCCGTAACCAAAGGCGTCTAACACTCTGACAGGCATAATCTTAGCATTGGGCGCAACTCCTGTGATGCCAAAATCATTTCGTTCCGCCGCGATCGCACCTGCTATGTGAGTCCCGTGACCGTCGAAATCCAGATCCATTGGGTTGTTGTCGCTAGCCACAAAATCCCAACCCCGAATATCATCAATATATCCGTTGCGATCGTCATCGATGCCGTTTCCAGCAATTTCACCAGCGTTCCGCCAAATATTGTCATCCAAGTCAGGATGGGTGTAGTCAACACCACTATCCACGACAGCTACAACAATGCCATTTCCGGTAATGTTTTGATTCCAAACTTCCGGTGCGTTTATGACATCTAGCGCCCAATTATTCTCGCCCAAATCGGGAAGATCAGGGAAAGTAATTGAGCGGTTTAAGGTGTTGGAAACTGCTGCATTTGCATTCACCAAGCCGTAGCCGTAATTACTATTAAAAGTGCCGCTAGATGTGGGAATATTTAGTTCAGGAATAGAGGTGGCAGAAAGATTCAGGTTGTAATTGGTAGAGTTGTTTAAGAAGCTAGAGACTTGCACATAGTATGTTCCTGGAGCCAGATTGGGTACATTAATGACATCGGGGGCGATGCCACTCTCAAGAGAGTAGTCAATAGTTTCCCCAAAATCAACTACACCGTTGCGGTTTCTATCTTGAATTAGCTTTACGTCAGCATCTGCTCTCAAACCGTCTAGACGCAGGCTAAAATTGCTCTTAGTGTTGATATCGAATCGATAGAAATGGTTGGAAGCTCCAACTCCGACAAAATCAGTTAAGTTGATGCTACCATTTTCAACACCAACAATATTACGAGCTATCGAAAGAGAGTTACCTGGATCGGCGAAATTCAACTGGGAAGCAGATATCGTTCCTGTTAGCGGATCTGCGTTTATATTCGCCGATTGTGACTGCGGTTTGAGTTGAGAATCGGCGACATCGCCAGTAACTCGCTCGCTCGCAGAGTAACTGAAGCCAGCGCCTGCATTAGCTACAATAAAATCTGCTATCTGTTTCTGTGAGTCGAAGCTGGATGCTGTAGGATGAGTCAAGCTAGATTCAGCATTATAACCAGGAATATTCAATGGCTGGATCGCTCCATTGAGCAAGTCGCTGTTAGCCGGAAATGTGGATTGGGCGAGCTCGTTTGACTGTTGATTGAAATAAAGGCGATCGTTAGGATTAGTTGTGATGTCTAACATAATTTAAAACCTCAGATATTTAGATTCATTCTTGATTTAAATCTTACGTAGCACAGATCGAAAAATCATCCGTTCTACCCACAGACTTGATCAAGTACGGGGTGCAAAAGAGATTGCGGGAAAGTGCAATGTAGGTGAATATGTAGAGTAGATGGTTCACTTCCATCAGTGTTAAGATTATTGAGACGCGATCGCGAACAAAGATTCATTCCACAGTCCGCCAGGGAATTAATTCCCTGTCTCATAGCACAAGTCCTCTAAAAGAGGACTGAAGAATATAACTCAATAGTCCTCTTTCAGATATAAATGTCGCTTTTAGGCACTGAAGTTTTCAAGAGCCATTGATGAGGAATTTATTCCTCGCTACGAAGCTGTAAAAAGCGATCAAAATCCCGGAGCAGAGATAATACTACCTTGAAGATCTGCCACTCTTGCATTTTCCACAAAGCCTACTATCTCGCCGGAATTCCTAACTTTAATTAGAGTGCCTTGAGTCTGTACTGGTTGATCATCTAATGTACCGGGCGGGGTCAATAGGTTGAAAATTTCTGGTGCATCAAAGTCCAATAAAACTGTGATGTTTGTCACGTATTGCAAGTCTACATCAGTAGCATTCAAACCACCTGCCAATCCAATTCGATCGACGCCAACTCTGAAACCTAGAACAAAATCGGCATTATTGACATCTGTAACTCCGGGTTCTGCTTGGATGACGTACAAGTTACTGCCCCCGATTTTGATTGAATAATTATCATCCAAACCTGCTAAAATATCCTGACCCAAACCTCCCACCAGAGTGTCATTTCCGCTACCGCTGATTAACAAATCATTGCCTCTGCCGCCCAAGAGAATATCGTTTCCTGCATCACCTATTAGAAAATCTGCATCTTGACCGCCACTGAGAGAGTCATTTCCCTCTTCTCCAGTCAGGAAGTCTTTACCTTTGCCTCCGAATAAAGAATCGTTGCCCAAATCTCCGCTGATAAAATCTTCTCCTTCATTGCCATAAACCAAATCATTAGCTGTTGAGCCAGTGACTACATCGTCACCTGCAAGCATCCAAACTCCCAAAGGAAAATTAGTTGCATCTGCGATCGACAAAGTAACAACTTCGGATGTATTGTCGCCAATTAATCGTTGAAGTTCTGACGAATCGGGTTGTAAAGCCATAAAAAAAATCCTCTTAACACTTGAGTTAAATCTTAAGCAACCCCGATGGGAAAATCATTCGTTCTAGCCACAGACTTGATGAAGTAGGAGGTGCAAAATAGATTGCGGGAAAGTGCAATGTATGTGAATATGTAGAGTAAATGGTTCACTTCCATCAGTTTTGAGATTGAGATAACTCGGCGGTTGAAACCGCGTCTACACAAACAAAGTCTGCCTGCGCCGACTAAAAAATAAAGATTGTTCCCGATTGCATCGGAATTATTAGTCTCCGAAAAGGAGACGGCAGAGCCGTTTCCCTACAATGTTATTTTGGGTAGGGAAACCGCACTGCCGTCTGCTCTATTATTCAGGTTGTACCGGAATTGATATAATTTAGGAGAAAATTTAGGAGAAAAACATTGAGCCAATTCGCTATTAATAAAAACTTACTCTGCCTCCCCAATCAGAGTAAATGCCGCCCAATTTCGAGGCTGGGGATGAGTTTTCATCGTGGTTAACATTGCCTGCCGAAGTGCCTGTGCTTTGTCGGGATTATTTTGCAAGTTTTGATAAAATGCCTGCATCAATTCCGATGTCGGCGCATCGGGAACCGCCCATAAAGAAACAATCACACTCGGCACTCCTGCCGAAATCAAAGCCCGCGACAAACCAATTACTCCATCCCCGGTAATTCTGCCTTCTCCAGTGTTGCAAGCACTCAAAACAACTAAGCTTGCTTGCAGTTTCATGTCAAAAATCTCTTCTGCGGTCAATAAGCCGTCATCGCTACCAGAAGGAGCCAGGGCGATCGCACTTGCCAATCCGCGCACATTATCCAGCAATCCATGGGTTGCTAAGTGAATAATCGATGCCTGGGGCATTTTTTGGACGATCGCAGCCTTTGTCCCTTGTGCGCCTGTGATGGCTTTAGTGTTGAGTAGAGGGGCGATCGCGATCGCTTCAGCTTCGGCTCCAGGTAGAGGAGACAATTGCTGTTTAGGTTCTCCCAGAGAGAGAGACACGCTTGGCATAGTGGGATTGCCCAAGACTAGAGCGTTACTGCTGTTAGCTGGCTGATTGGCTAACTTTTGTCGTTGTTGTCGAGTCAAATCCAATACTTGAATCGAAGGGGCGGTGAGAATGGTGTGTTTTTCGATTAAGTAAGTGCCGCCAGAGTCTTGCAGGGCGGGGAAGGGCACCTGGAACAGGGAGTCTTGGGGAATGAAAATGACGCGGGCATTGGGATCTTTTGGTAAGAAGCTGGCAATGGGATCGATCAGCAGTTGATGCAGCGTCGGTAAGTTGGGTTGGGGTTGAGTGGAGCCAAAACTGCTGCGACTGCGAACAGCGAGGAATTCTTGGTTGCCAATAATTAAGCTTGTTAGGGAGGCGTTGTGTTTTTGCCACAGGGGTTTGAGATCGACTTCGCGGAAGGTGATTTCGCCTGTCGGTTGAATCACCCAAATGTAGAGGGCGGATTCTCGCCCTACTTGTTTGCCCTGAATCTCAAACTCCTCGTAGATGATGGAATACTGCACCAAACTCGCGTTCTGTGCTTTGGCGATTTGGCGGATTTGCTCGCCGTTGGGAGAAGTATTAATAACCGGATTAGCAGCATCAGATGATAAACGCTGTGTCAGGAGATCGACCAAGGCACGAGCGCGTCCCTGTTCGGAAATTTCTAAAGCGGCATTGGGGTTATTCTGAGCCACCCGGACTTGTTGTAGAAGGCGATAAGTACGAGCTTGTCTTTCAAAGATGGAGACTTTATTCGCGTCGTTGGAACCGAGCATTTGTCGCATCGATTCCCAAACTTGAATCGCATCGATCAGCATTTTCTCAGATTCTGTTGGGTTGCCAGCCTTTAAAAACGTCGCTCCAAGGTTGTGGAGCGCCATACCCTCCTGTTGGCGGTTTTTAATTTCGCGGGCGATGGCTAAACTCTGTTGTCCATACTCAATGGCTTTGGCATCGTTGCCCAAAAAGCGGTGGGCGAATCCCAAAACGCCCAGTGCCAAACCTTCCCCAGGGCGGTCTTTACTTTCGCGGGCGATGGCTAAACTTTGCTGTGCATACTCAATGGCTTTGGCATAGTTACCCAGATCTCTGTAAGCAAGTCCCAAAATGCCCAGTACCCAACCTTCACTTCGGCGGTGTTTAATTTCGCGGGCGATGGCTAACCTCTGCTGTGAATACTCAATGGCTTTGGCAAAGTTGCCCAGAGAGTTGTAAGCATTTCCCAAATTGCCCAGTGCATTCCCTTCCTGTTGGCGGTCTTTAATCTCGCGGGCGATGGCTAACTGTTGCTGTGAATACTCAATGGCTTTGGCCGAGTTGCCCACAGAGTCGTAAGCATTTCCCAAAATGCTCAGTGCCAAACCTTCACTTCGGCGGTCTTTAATTTCACGGGTGATGGCTAAACTGAGCTGTGCATACTCAATGGCTTTGGCATAGTTGCCCAGAGAGTTGTAAGTACCTCCCAAAATGCTCAGTGCCAAACCTTCACTTTGGCGGTTTTTAATTTCGCGGGCGATCGCTAAACTGAGCTGTGCATACTCAATGGCTTTGGTATAGTTGCCCAGAGAGTTGTAAGCATTTCCCAAATTGCCCAGTGCCAAACCTTCACTTTGGCGGTCTTTAATTTCACGAGCGATGGCTAACTGTTGCTGTGAATACTCAATGACTTTGGCATAGTTGCCCACAGAGTTGTAAGCATTTCCCAAATAGCTCAGTGCCCTAACTTCACTTCGGCGGTTTTTAATTTCACGGGCGATGGCTAACCTCTGCTGTGCATACTCAATGGCTTTGTCATAGTTGCCCAGAGAGGCGTAAGCAAGTCCTAAAAGGCTCACTGCCCTACCTTCCTCTTGGCGGTCTTTAATTTCACGGGCGATGGCTAAACTCTGCTGTGCATACTCAATTGCTTTGGCATAGTCGCCCAGAGAGTTGTAAGTACCTCCCAAAATGCCCAGTGCCCAACCTTCACTTCGGCGGTCTTTAATTTCACGAGCGATGGCTAAACTGAGCTGTGCATACTCAATCGCTGTGTCATAGTTGCCCAGAGATAGGTAAGCAGCTCCCAAAATGCCCAGTGCCAAACCTTCACTTCGGCGGTCTTTAATTTGACGGGCGATGGCTAAACTCTGCTGTGCATACTCAATTGCTTTAGCATTGTTGCCCAGATAGATGTAAGCAAGTCCCAAATTGCCCAGAGCCTCATATTCTACCCCGCGGTCTTTAATTTCACGAGCGATGGCTAAACTGAGCTGTGCATACTCAATGGCTTTGTCATAGTTGCCCAGAGAGGCGTAAGCAAGTCCCAAAATGCTCAGTGCCAAACCTTCACTTTGGCGGTCTTTAATTTCACGGGCGATGGCTAAACTGAGCTGTGCATACTCAATTGCTTTAGCATTGTTGCCTGCTGAGCGGTAAGCAACTCCCAAAATGCCTAGTGTTACACCTTCCTTTCGGCGGTTTTTGAGGGCGCGATAAATTTGCAGTGCCTGTTGCCAGGAATTCATCGCTCCTCTTAATTGGCCAGTCTCTTCCTGTTGTATCCCCTGCTGCAGTAGCCGATCGGCCTCTGCTTGACGGGCATCCGTAGTTTGAGCAACAACCGGGAGTTGAGAGTGCCGAGGAATATAAAAGGCAACAGACAAAAGGCAAAAAGCGAGGGGAAAGAGAAAACGCGATCGCACTTTGCAATTACTGGATTTAAGCAGTTTTAGCGAGAAAGATTTCATAGGATTTAGTCTTTGGATTGCGAAGGTTAGCGCTGTCCTTGTCGCTGTTGTTCGATCGCCCTAATTTGTCGCAATCGATCGCTCCAATCTTTCAAAGGTTCGGCTTCCGAACTAGCGAGAGAATCTAGCAATTCCAGCACAGCCGCTTGGTTTTGAGAAGTCTCAGAGGCCTTGCGCGCTTCGGCGATCGCGTCATACCACAGCCCCGCCTCCGCATACAAGTCGATCCGCTGTTGGGGAGTTTGGGCTGCTGCAAGTTGAGACTGCAACGACGCAGCAGGCTGGACTACTTGGATTTCTGCCGCCGCCACCACATTGCTCGCAGGATCATCCGGATCGCAGACCAACACCACTTGCCACTGATAGGATTGCCCGATCGACAGTTGGGGGAGATTTGAGGGCAAAGCAACCGACATTATTCCTGGCTGACTCTGCATCTCGGTTCTGTAGAGCAGTTGTCCCGTGCGAGTAAACAGCCTCAATTGCAGCGGACGAGGAGGGCTATCGGGTACAAACCAGGTAAAGGTCGGATGCCCAGAAATCGTCACTCCCACATGGCTAAACGGCACTAAGGCAGTCAATCTCGCCGATGAATTACCTTCACAACCGCCGCTGCGAGTGGTATTTGTCCCCGTTTCTTTCGGTTTAGAAGGGTTTTCAGGAGGAGTGTATTTTGCCAGCGCTACAGGAGCGACCCAGAACGAAACACTCAGCATTAAACTCGCAATGCCCGCAGAGTAAACGGTTCGACGCTTCCACTCGTGAGTCATCATCGCAATCCCCTGTGTAACTATTTCTACAGTAATCAACAATACAAAAACACAATAGAGGACTGCCCGCAAGCTTCGTTTGCGGGAAGGTGCAAAGATATTGGTGTCAGCTTAAGGGCAAACCCTCTGTCCGGCAGTCCGGCAGGGGTTTAAACCCCTGCCTCAAAGCGAAAGTCGTCTGAAGACGACTAATGAGTTCTTCAGTCCTCTTTGAGAGGACTTTCGCTATGAGACAGGGAATTCATTCCCTGGTGGACTGGCGGGTGGGCGGGAGGACTGGGTGGAGTGACAGCTTAAGTTGACACGCTTTGGGCCTTGCCGTATCCAGAGTTGCCGTGTTGTCGATCGTTATATCTGAGCTCTTGGACCATTCTCAAGAACCGGCAAGATGCCCGTTCCACAAAGAGTGAATTTCTTGTGGAACTGGCATCCTGCCCCTTCATAAACGCCTTATTGAAAAGGGTGCAATATCTCATCTCAATTAGCTCCGATATAACAAGCGTGAGCCACAGCGATCACCAGAACCACCGCCGTTTTGCTGGCCAGGTTAACTCGCACACCATCCCCTTCGGTTGATTCGGGTAGCGCCGAAATGCTCCGCCTAACTGTTTGGCTAAGTTCTTTGCAAGCTGGGTTCCTAATCCTGAAGGTTGAAGTTTAGGGTTTGGATCTTCGGTTATTTCCCTGTCTCGATCGATTGCAGCCAAGCTAAGCGTTTCTGACTGAGACTGTTTCCCCCTACCATTATCCGCCACCCGAATCACCTGCCGATCGCCCTCTTGAGTGCAAATTACGGTCAAGCGAGTGGCTTCGATCGCGTGTTTCCCCACATTGCAGAGCGCTTCTTCTAGAAAGCGGCAGAGTGCTCGCTTGTGTTCCAACCGCAGATGCGAGGTGTTCAAGGGATCGAACTGCACAATTTTGAATTTGATCGTTTTGAGGTAGGGCAATTCTTGTTCGAGCGTGTTGGAATAGACCTTGTAGAGCAATTCATGCAATGGAGCCTGCAGGGCCAATTCGATCGCACTTCCCATGCGGAGATGCGGTTCATCCGCGATCGCGTCTCGTTGCACAGAGCCGTAAACTGCCCGCAATTCTTGATTCAAGCGTTGCAACTCCGGTAGAAATGGCGACGGTGTGGCTTCTCCTTGAGCAGTTCTCAAAATTCCAACCAATGTTTGTAACGGGCCGCTATGAATTGCATTAAAGGTCTGCTCGATCGCAAACTGACGTTCTTCCAACCGCAGTCGGAGTTCCTGTTCGTGGCGATAAAATAACGCTGCCGTCAACCCAGCCCCATTCAACACGAGTACGAGCAACACAGGCACGATCGGCACCCACCATCCCAAAAGAATCAGCCAATAACAGAGCGCGATCGGGCTAATGCTGGCGACTAAGAGCCCGATCAAAATTTTCCAGGGCGATCGCAGAAATTGTCCCAAACTCATCCCCAACAGTCCCCAGACCGCAATCCAGAGCGTTTCCCAACCCTCCCCCCAAACCTGAAGCAACGGCCGCCGATCGAGCACCGCGCTAATCATCTGGCTGGTTTCGTGGGCTTGCATTTCGACTCCGTAAATCCGTCCGGGATTGATACCTGCGATCGCACCTGAACTTGCCAGATCCTTCGCGCTAAAAGACATCATCCCAATCAGCACAATTTTGCCTCGAATCCAGTTCGGATCTACTTGTCCCGCCTTGATTTGCTCCAGGGAAAGCACGCGAAATGGCATTGTCCCGCTGCGAACATTCAGTAAAATTTGGTTGCCGCCTGCATCCGCCCCCACATATCCGCCAGAGTTTGACTGCACTCTGGTAAATTCAATGCTGCCAAAGCGCATCGCCTCCCGATCGCGAATTCCATTACCTAGCTTAATTCCTCGGGTTGCTAAATAGCGCTCTGCCAGCCGGATTGCGAAGGAAAAACGGTATTCCTGCTGATGGCTACCAGCGCCCAATAAACTGCGGCGCTGGTAGCCATCAGCATCGAGAACGGCATCTGCAAAGCCAACCTGTTCGGGTGGTAGCGCGGGCGGAGGTTTGACGATAAAGCCACTGCGATCGGGCAAAGCAATCTCCACTCCGATCGCATTCTTGCTGCTGCGAAACACCGATGTTAGTTCAGCATGACCTGGTTCCACCGGAATATCGCGGACAATATCCAGCCCGATCGCGATCGAGCCATACGTTTGCAACCGTTTGAGTAAATCGGCAATATCGCGATCGGGAATCGGATAAGTTCTAGCGCGTTGAATATCTTCCTCAGTGATGCCGACAATTACAATCCGTTCATCCATTGGCTCAGGAGGACGCAAACGCAGAAATTGATCGAACGCAACCAACTCCCAAAACTGAAGCGCACCGCTCAATCTAGCCATCATCACAGCGACAATCACCATCACCCCTGGAAGCGCTCCTCGTCCCCAAGTCGTGACATCCGATTTCACTGCTTGCCATCGATCGGGCTTCACTAATCAATCAATCCTTCTTCCCTAGCTCGCACTTCCGTTTGAATCCGCAGATTCTTATCATCATCAGGATACACCTCTAGCACATCTCGAATCTTAGTCCAGTAATACTGCACAGTGCGTTCAGAAACATTCATCCGTTTGGCGATCGCAGTATCCTGTAAGCTCTCGTGAAAAGCAAATTGCAACACCTGCATCCAGGCGGGTTTGAGTTGCAGCCCATTGCGGATCTCTCGGGGTGTATAAATCCGCTCATGCAGCGCCCAATCAACCATTGCCAGCAAGTCTTTCATCGGCTGGCTCTTATCGACAACTGTGAAGCCGCCCATGTGATTGTCGATCGACGGTTTCAGCCAAACTAAAGTCCGAACATGGGCACTCTGCACCACAATATTCAGACTCGGATACTGCTCCATCAAGGTTTTGAGGAGTTGAAGCCCTGAATTCGCTTGAGCTGTTTCGCCGGTCGTCTCTGGCATCACCAAATCCACAATCACCAAATCCGGCGTCGTCTGCGCTATTTGCTGAAGGGCTGCCTGAGCCGTCGGAGCCGTCAGAATGTCTGCCTCTGGATATTCTTGCTTCAGAATGTTAAGCGTCCCACCTAACACCATCGCATGGTCATCCACAAGTAAAAATGTTCGTTTCTCCGGTTGAGGTAAAGTCTGGGGCATAATTTATTCGTTGCCACACAACATCGTCAGTTTAGGTAATCCGTCCACCCCTTTTAGATTTGGAATTTACGATTTTCGATTTGTGACCTAGTTGAAACTAGGGGCTTTAAACCGCTGAAATTCTCATTCAAAATCCCAAATCTAAAATCGTCTCGGTCATCTTCTTACAATAGAGGAATTACCTGGCTCCCGTCCTGCATCTGTCCGCCAACTGGGGTTGTGGATGTCCGCAACGAGAATTGCGCTAAAGCGCAGTTCTATTATAATCTAGGTGTCGCAGCAGGAAAAAGAATGATTTTATGGCAGCAGAAGGTTCGTATCAAGCCAGCACGTACAATCTGGAACTTGACGCAGAAATCCAGCGGTTAAAAAGTCAAGTTCTCCTCAGTTGGGAAAAGGAAGCGCGCAATTTAACTTGGTTCGGTTTAGCCGACGGGATGAATGTTTTGGAAGCTGGTAGCGGGCCGGGATTTTTCACGGAAAAACTCTTAGAATTGCTGCCAAACAGTTCGGTGACAGCGGTAGAAATCGACCCGGTACTGCACGAAAAAGCAGTAGCATATTTGCAGGACAAAGGGGGCGATCGAGTAAATCACGTCCAAGCATCGGTTGCGGATACTGGTTTGGATGATAATACGTTTGACTTTGCGATCGCCCGTTTGCTGTTCGTTCACCTCCCAGAGCCCGTCGCCGCAGCTAGAGAAATATTCCGCATCTTGAAACCGGGCGGCAAACTGGTGATTATTGATAGCGACGCGGATTTGTTTTGGCTGACAAATCCACCTTTGTCAGTCGAGATTGTCAGGGAGAAATTCAAGCAGGTAATGGCATCGCGGGGCGGCAATTTATGCATCGGGCGAAATCTGTGCCGCATTCTCAAAGAAGCTGGGTTTTGTAGCGTTGATTTAGAAGCGGTTGTCAGCCACAGCGATTTAATGGGAATTGAAGCGTTTGAACCTTTGCTGGACTCCGGGCCCATTTTGCAGATGGTCAAACAAGGGCTGATTTCAGAGTCGGAAATAGCCAGCTATCTGGTTTCGCGGGATGAGTTTGTCGCTGCGGGCGATCGATCGATGATGAGTTTTTGGTTAATGGCTTGCGGGGAAAAAAGCAATAAAATTAAGACAGATATTTCACACAATATTGATGTCCCGTCGCAGCACAACCTCTAGCACTCTTGCTCAAATACCAGCTAACAAAGCAAACTTATCTAACAGTAAACCAGAAAAAATTCAGAATAAATTCTTCCCTCAACATTAGGTTCAATCTGCACGTATAGCTCTAGAATCATATCATATCCGCTAGCATCGTCGGTCGTAAAATCTAGTCAACAGCCAAAAATCACGGACGCTGCCACCGGAATTGATATAATTTATCTGCGTTTATCTGCGTTTATCTGCCCTCATCTGCGGTAAAAAAAAGAGAATGTATTAACCGCAGATGACAATGGATTGACGCAGATTAACGCCGAGGTCGAGAAAAGAGAGAGGAATAATTCCGATTCTAAAATATTTAATATAAAACCTATAAATTTTCATATTTCTGAGCTTAGTAACTTTACACCTACAAGTCTAATAAATCCTTGGAGCCGATCGCCCAAAGGTTGTTTGTGAGAGCCAATGGTTGTCTGTCACATTTTAGCTTAACCAATCAAGTCGTTAGCGAAGCCCTCGTAGGCGATCGCACTTTTGACAAACTCCTCAGCATTCAACCCACTTGGCGAACCCCATTAAGAAACTCTGTCCTTGCCTCAATCCTTGAAGGCATTAACACGCAGCGTACCAACAATTCTAAATCCAATTCCGGCAAAAACTCACTTCTTGAAACTTGCTCGTAATCATCCTCGCGCAGCCGATAGACAGCAAGCCGATTATTTTCCCAAAACCCAACTTCAGCAATGCGAAGTCGCAGATATTTAGCTAGTTTATTGGTGCTACCGCTAGTAATCGTTACTTCCACGGCTAAATCGGGATGCTCTTTTATGGAACCTATATAATAAGACTCGTCTGGTTCAAATGATACATCTCTTGCCCGGTTTCTGCGAGTTGCACTCCCTACAGGAAAGAATTCAATTCCGAGTTCAAAAAAGTATGCTTCCAGTAATATAGCGATCGCTTTTTTAAAGCTTTCATGTGCTTCGCCCACTGTCATAAACTCGATCCACCCATCAAGATAAGTTATCCGTAAACCCGGAGAGTCGGCCATCAAAGATTCGATCGCCTCAAATTGCTCCCAAGTATAATAACCGGGGAGAATCAATCGCTGTTCCGCAAGCGTACCTATTTCTTCTAAAATTTTTGCTGTCATAGGTATCACAATCCTATTTTAAATATTACTAGCCCCTACCCAGCACAAACCAGGCAGGGGCATTCACTCACATTCTAACTTAATGAACTAGCTCGATCGCCCTTTTAGTCAACGCCTCAGCAGTCAACCCATTAAACGCCATCAACTGACCAGCACTAGCAGTAGTTTCCCCCCGCTTCCAAGCGAAAGTATCCCGCTTGCAATTGCTGCGGAGCATCACAGGTTCTAACATCCCAGAAGCACCGCCTGTCACGCCAATTAAGGCATCTCCGCCAAACAATTCGGCAAATTTCTCATCGCTCAAAAAGCCGCCGTCAGCTTCCGAACAAGTATCCCAAGCAACATCGCTAGCACGATACAAACGCCGAGGATTCACAACAGAAACAATCCGCACTCCAATCCCTTCTGTTTCCAAAAATGCCGCTGCTTCAAACACTGGCATTAAAGTCATGTCGCCGACAACTGCAAACACAACTTTCTTGCTCCCCCCTTGATTCTGGGAAGCTTGCGGGGAATCGACTTCGTGCAGCACTATTGCACCGTCTTGCAAACCCTGGCGACTCTGTTCAAAAGTAGTGCGAATTGGCAGCGGTGACTTGCTCGCAGTAATCACAACTCCCTTATTTTTAGCAGTCAAAGCCCACTCGTAACAAGCTTGAATGCTGTTAGCATCCGGTGGAAACAAAGGAAACACATTTCCGTTCCGCATCATCGCCGCAAAATAAGCCTCAATTTCCGGCCGCTGGTGCGTCCAACCGTTGCGGCCTTGTTCCAATGCACCCGCTGTAAATAAGGTGACAGTTGCGGGAGTTGGACGACGCAATTCTGCCATTGCTTGGGTTACAGTTTGCCAAATTGGTAAACCGTTAATGGCAAAAGATTCGTAGGAACACCACAAACTCCGCGCTCCAAATAGCGATAAACCTACGGCTAAACCAGCGCAAGCATCTTCACTCAAAGGTTCATAAACTTGACCGTTTGGCGATTGATTGTACAGGTCATCTGTCGTCGGGTGAATAATCTTGAGAGCTTGGTTGATATTAGCAATTGCCGATGCTTCATTGCCGTCAGCATTAGTGACAAGAAAAGTACGATCGCGCTCGCCAACTTTCCCTACCAAACGTCCCATTGCTGTCGTCGAAATCTTCGGTTCTCCCCCAACGGCAAATTCTTCTAAAGGCAATTCGCCTAGATCGGGCAGCGGCAATGTAAACTCAGTAACAACTGTTTTCGCCGCCGGCCCGCCGCCCGCACGCTCGCAATTTTTCCGCACCAGATCCCAAGCGGCCGCAGTCAAAGCGCGCTCTTTTAAAGCACTGATAATGTGCGGTGCATCCAGCGTATCTTTCGGATAAAGGTTGTGAGATTTTGCTCCGCGCGCGTGGACGCCGGCACCTTTCAACTGTTTGATAATAAACGCAGTTAATTTGCCGCCGAGAGCAGATTTTGCCGCTTTGTCAACTCCTTGTAAAACAGCTTTGGTAAATGCCATCCGCTGTTCGAGCGAAAAAGCAGTGCTGTCAACATAATCTTCCGGTTGATTTTTATCGTCAAATTCCTTAGCATCAACTAAGATAACTTCTTCAAAACCGTTGCCTTGCCAATAAGCAATCATTTCAGCATTAGTTTTAGTCGAAACCATGCTGTGATGTTCCTGAGAATATCCGTTCCAAACCAATACAGGCAAAAAGTTAGTAGCTTTGGGATAAGCAGTGTGGAAATGCGCCATGCTGCTCATCGGATAGGGTTCGCCCATGCCGCCGTCGCCCATTGTGAAAGCAAACAGTTTGTCGGGGTGCAAAAGCGCTCCAGCCATTGCGAAATGCTGCCCTTGTCCGAGGGGGCCTGCAGGCGCTAAAAGGCCGGGAATGAAACCGGAAAGATGTCCTAACAAACCGTCTTTTTCTCGGAATTTATCGCGCACTTGCTGCACGTTGAAAATTCCCATATCCTCCAAAGATCGATCGAGAAACATGGCGCTGTAAAATCCCGGCGCGTGATGGCCGACTTCGGTGACAATGTTCTTGTGTCCGAGCATTACCAAAGCGGCATAAGCCTCAGCTTGGCTAGCAAAACCCCCCGGATGTCCCGATGCCTTGCTAGCGGTAACTTGCAGCGTCAGGTAGCGCAGGGCGTCTGCTCCCAGCATCGTTTGAAAGACGGCGACGGGATCGGCAGGATCGGCGATCGACTTGCTCCCCTCGGCGATCGCAGGTGCTTTCCCATAAGTGTCAAAACCAGGGACTGTTTCAGAAAAATATTGAATGCCTTCACAAAAAGCGGGCGTTGTTGACGTTGCCTGCGGAGTAGTTGCTGTCATGCTTGATACCTGAAAAATTGGAATTGGATTAATGTAAGAGTAATTTTATAGCTTCCGTGTTCCAAAAAATCATTAGTTCTATTATGTCAGTGATAAATAAGGAAAATATCTCAATTTTTAAGCTAATAAGTAGTTGTTTGAGCACCCCGACTTTTTTCATAAGTCGGGGTTCTGTGTTTACGCATTACTAATCCATCTTAAATCTCAAATCCCAAATCTAAAATTGTTCTAGCCGTTCCCGAACATCTATATAAGGCACAGTACCGCTTTCAGAAAGAGAAGGCACAGCCTTTTGATTCCGCAGCCAAACAAAAAAACTGCTCAGTGCAGGAGTCGGATCTTGATCGCGCCGCAGGGTGTAGATCAAACCTTCGCAAGGCCCATTAACACGGCTAGTCGTGCAAATCGCTTTCTGGTTATTTACCATACCCACAGTCACATAATTTAGCTGTTTATTTCGGTTATAATTCTCAAGGCGCTGAGTGACTTGTTGGCAGCGAGTTAGAGGATCGTAGCCCGAACTAGAAAAGAAATTAGAACTCCAGCGAATCCAAGGCTCCCTGAAACCTTGCGGATTTTGATACACAGTCACCGGCTCGCCTGTTGAGGTATCGCAGACAAATCCTCCATAACCCCGATTCGGTTGGTTTTGATCCGAGGCGCTGCTGATAGAAAGATTGCTGAGAATATCAAAACCGTTATGCTTATTTTGTGATAGCAACTCCCTAAAAGCATCGATCGGGATTGCCGCGTTCAACCCCGTTTTTATCTCCTCAATCTGACCGTTCCACTGACTCCTAATTGTGCCAACAGTATCCCCCTGGCCGTGAATTCCTACCACCCTGCCATCAGCATCAAATACAGGCCCGCCGCTCATCCCGCGCCTGGTTACAGCTTGGTAGCGCAGACGATATCCTGATGAGGCGCTGCCCAAGCGAGAAGAGATGATGCCAGCAGTAAACTCAAGTTTTCGTTCAAATCCCGAAATAGGCAGCGGATAGCCAGAAACATAGATAGCAGAACCAACAACAGCACGTTCTGACTCGCCCATTGGTGCTACTGGATACTGTTCTCGGCTCTGAAACTGTATCAAAGCCAAGTCTATATCCCGGTCATTTTTTGGTAAGCGCTGTATTCTAATCGCAGCATAATCCTTCTCCAAATGAGTGCGAATGCTGTATTTTTGAGCGAGGCTTGCCACCACATGATTAGCTGTCAGAACAGTGTAAATATTACCCTGTTTGGCAATAATTACTCCCGATCCACTAGCAAAAAAACCCAGTGTATTGTTGACTTCCACAGTTGTCAACGTCGCTAGCTGGGCAATTTCTTCGGCTGTTTTGGCACAGGCAGCATATTGTTGGCTGACAACCGCCGTCACTGTTAATGCACCTGTCAAGATGATTGTCAGCGCGTCAAACCGCAAACTCCACACATTCATCGATAACTCCCTTTCTGGAGACGAGGCGAACTGCAAATATATACTAATCGGAATTCCCCAACTGGATTTAACCTTTTTCTCCGATAATTCCGCTGTTGGTTCACTTCCATCTTCATTCTTCATAGACGCCAAAATTTGGATCTCGATACTTGCCCCTACCGTTAATCTTAACCAAGAAACCTTTGGCATTAAAAATCGGGCTGCCACTCGTACCGATTTTAACCTCATTTGTATAGCCCAAGCTATAACCTTGAGGCAAAGATTTGGGTAGCAGCACCGAAACGAAGCCCGCGTCAATCGATTTTAGATTTTAGATTTTAGATTTTAGAGGCGACCCCACGGATAAATGCGGGGGCTTGAGGATTTTCGATTTTCGATTTGGGATTGACTCCACGGATAAATCACGTGGCGGGTACCACCTTTGAAATTCGTGGTCAGCGAAACTCCCAACCTCAGCACCCGCAGGAAAGCCTACTGCCAACACTGGCTCAGACACCGCTCCTGGCTCAAAGCTCAATGGTGCTATTTTATACTCGATCGCGCTGCGAAACTGAACGATCGCCCGATCGATATCGCCAAGCCGCCTCAGAACTCCTAGCAGTGGGTGGAGGAGGCTGTCGTCGCTGACAAGCCCGATCGCCACAACCTGCTAGTTAGTCAGCACCCTATAGGTTTAGCCCTGCTGCCGGACGATCGTCCCAGAACCAGGAGACATTCCCGTCGGGATGCGTACCGCTGTTTGACGCGCCAAATTTGCCACCTCAATCCTTGGAATTGGTGATGGGATGGAAAATTTGCCAATCTTTAAGGCTGTCCGAACGGTGGGGAAAAGGGGGTAGTTGCGCCTCATCCTCCATGTTTTCCCCTAGCTTTTCGCTGACATCAATGTAAGGAATTTTACTGCTTTCATCAAAAGACGGCATCCCGACATATCCTTGGCGCCAAGCCAACAAATTATACAAAGAGCCGATCGGGTCTTGGCCGGGTCTGAGGGTATAAATCAAATTTTGACACCGCCCATTGACTTGATTCGCCGTACAGATGACGTTCTGGCCGTTCATTTGGCCCGCAGTAATGTACTTAAGCATTCGTTGGCGGCGATAGATTTCGAGGCGTTGACTCACTAATTGACACCGAGTTGCCGGATCGTAGCCAGAACCGGAGAAATAATCGGAAGTCCACTCAATCCAAGGCTCTACGGCACCTTGAGCGTTTTGGTACACCGTCACCGGCGCACCAGTCGAGATACTGCACCAAAATCCACTTTCCCCCGATGCTCGCCGACCGTAACTCGGTTGAGAAGCAACCGTCAGGCCGCTGAGGGCGATGGCTGTTGCCACCAAAACTTTTGTCCATAATTGCTGTTTCATGATTTTTTCACTGTGTTTTATGAGATTCGGCACAAAAATCACCGAATGCTGCGATAACACCCTTGACACGCCTGTTCCTTAAAGATCCGCTGACTGGGGAATTATGTGATTCCCGACTTGACCAGAAACCAGTTTTTTTTACGAAAACACTTCGTTGCAGCCCTTATGCCTGGTTAAACAACCCGGTTTCTTTGCTGTTGATACGTAAGTTTTGATATTGTTCGCGACTTGCACATTCCCTCTAACCGCGATTTCGGCGCTGTTAAAAAAGCGCTCCGAAGCCGAGCTTAAAATGCGCGCACCACTCTGAATTCTGTCCTCATTACTACTAATCAAACTCAGGCTTTTACCAACCGGAAAGAGGCTTTTCACCTCAGACCTTGGAAAGGATCGAGTTGCAACGGTACATCACACCACTGACAAGGTATTTGATATCACTTACGAGCTGGGTCGCGAGCTTGATCTGCTGAGACAGGTACACTGCTGGGTCATACCCGCGAGGGGTAAAGCCCCTATTACCTGATCTAACACTAAAATCCACGTATTAACAAGAACTCTTAACTTGTTTTCATCTCCGTACTGCGGGAAATACTTCTAAGTGAGTGTAATCAGGGTCTAAGTGCTTTCTACCACCAAAATTCACCCTCCATACACTGACGTTTAGTAGAGTATTAAAAACTATGAACCGTATCTGCAAACAGTTAGGATATTTAGGCGTTTCGTTAATTTTGATAGGCGGTAGCAGTTGTTCTAGCTCAGATGCAGCTACCTCAACCGAAAAGCAGAGGCAACTCTCAGCAAGCGCCCCTCACTTCCAACACCTACAGCTAACGCGAAATCAAATTGAGGCTCGATCGAGTCAATTAACGCAACCTTCTAACTCTGTTGCCTCAGTTTTAGGCAGTGCTACCCTCTCAGAAAATACTGTCACCGTTACGGTTTATAAGGTAGATAATTTGTGTCAAACTCTGAAGCCGGAAACAGTTACAGGCCCAGAGAGCCAGTTAATGTCATCGGCGGTTAATGAAGTGTTAAAGCAGCAGATTTTCGATAGTCTTGGTTTGGCTGGTTATCGCCTCAATATCGATCGCGACCTCGGAATAGCTACCGTGGATCTTCGTGCATCGGGAAGTTCACGGCAGAAATTGCAAAATCTGTCCAGTTGTCAAATGTTAGGTTTATTCGGGGGCGTGCGCCAAACTTTAACCAGTTATGCTCCTTGGCAAATCAAAACAGTTCGTTTTACAGAGCTTGGAGAGGATATTTTGAGCACAGTTCGAGAATAAGCTATTAAAATTATTGGAGATGGGACTTACACAATTCTCCCCTTAAAAACAAGGGTTGGGAGGGATTGAATAAACCTTCAAACCCTTTGAAGTTTTTTGATGCTGCTAAGTTCTGTGACCCAAACCCAGGTAATTCCTATGACACTACCTAACGGCCCCACAGCTCCACCCTTTGTGCAGCTAATTCAATGGATCGGCGATCCCCTGACATTCATGGATAAATGTGCCAAACAATACGGCGACATTTTCACAGCTCAAGTGAACAACGGGAAACCATTGGTGATGATCCACCACCCGCAAGCTGTCCAAGAGATGCTCAACAGCAACGCGTTTCACGCTCCAGGCAGCCTGAACAGTATTCTCAAACCCCTGCTGGGAGAACAATCTATGATTATTCTCTCGGGAGAAAGGCACAAACGCGAGCGCCAATTATTGATGCCACCCTTCCACGGGGAACGGATGCGGAATTACGGCCAACTAATTTGCGATATCGCTCAAGATGTTGCCAGCAAATGGTCGGTCGATCGACCTTTTGTGGCCCGCAGCGCGATGCAGGAAGTCACCATGCGGGTAATCTTGCAAGCTGTCTTCGGCATGGATGACGGGCCGCGATTGGAAGAGATCAGGCCCCTACTTGCCGCAGTCCTCGATTTGACCAACTCTCCCCTGCGATCGAGCATACTGTTTTTCGCCTGGATGCAGCAAGATTGGGGCTCTTGGAGTCCTTGGGGACGCATGAAACAGCGGCAGCGGAAAATTGACGAACTAATCTCTGCCGAAATTGAAGAACGCAGACAGCAACCAGACGCCAGCCGCACCGACATTCTCAGCTTAATGATGGCCGCGCGCGACGAAAACGGGCAACCAATGACCAATGAAGAATTGCGCGACGAGTTGATGACGCTGCTGTTTGCCGGCCACGAAACCACAGCAACGGCCCTAGCTTGGGCGTTTTACTGGATTCACCGCTTGCCCTCCGTGCGCCAGAAGTTGCTGGAAGAATTGGACAGTTTGGGGGAAAATCCCGACCCCATGACGATTTTCCGCTTACCTTACCTGAGTGCAGTTTGTCAGGAGACGCTGCGAATTTACCCCGTGGCAATGCTCACGTTTCCGCGAGAAGTGCTCACGCCCGTGGAACTGATGGGATATCAACTCGAACCGGGCACGGTTGTCGTCGGCTCGATTTATTTGACCCACAGACGGGAGGATTTGTATCCAGAACCGCTGCAATTTAAACCGGAACGGTTTTTGGAGAGGCAATTCTCGCCTTATGAGTATTTGCCTTTTGGAGGCGGTAGTCGCCGCTGTATCGGCTTGGCGCTGGCGCAGTTGGAGATGAAACTCGTGCTGGCAACCATTTTGCGGGATTTTGAGCTAGTATTGGCCGAGAAAAAACCCGTACAGGCCAAACGCCGAGGGGTAACTTTAGGGCCTGCCGGCGGCGTGCGGATGGCCCTGCTAGGGCGGCGGATGTCGCAGCAGAAGCGTGAACCTGTTGCTAGTGGGGTTTAAAGTCGCAGCAGTTGCAGGGGGCGATCGAACTTTGGGCTTTGAGTGCAAACAATTTAGCGAGAATGTGCGATCGTCCGCCAATGCCACCATTTTTTGTAGCACCCGCTACCAAAAAACAGCTAGAATCCTTAACCTGTAACCATCGCCCGCTCTCAAGTTTCAAATTTTTAGTCTAAAATGGTATGAACCTTGCAAATATACCCTGAAAGCAAAAGTGGGTAATTGCAATAGCCCTCTTGATATCTCGAAAGCCTGCCTGCCATACTTTAAAAACATATGCATACCCTGTTATTCAGCTAGGTCGGAAGCGTGTTGGCATTGCCCGCAATCTTCCGGCCTCTTTATTTTTTATAAGGAAGAAGGAAGAGCGAAGAGGGAAGAAGAGGGAAGAAGGACATGACACGCATTCGCATAGATCCCCGACTTGTTCAAGAAGTCGAGGCTATGGGTATTCTGTTTTGGCAGTGGCTTACTTAGCAAGTTTAAAGAATTACTAAGGAATAATTAATAAATTATTAAATGAGTTCTTTCCGCCCTTCTCTCAATCTTCGGTTTTCAGAAATTCCGAGACCGAGACAGACTTCGGGAGACTCTCGATATCTTGAATTTCGCTTTCGTGGGCAAAAAACTCGACTTCTTTGTCATCAATCTCGATCTGATAGCTAGCGGTAGCAGTCACAATTCGTCGCTTTTTTTTATCTTCTATTAAAACCCAACACACGACAGGTCTTACCCACCTCTCTACGTGCTGGCTTTGCTTCGTACTCCCAAAGGCATACCAGCCTTTAGCTTCAATAATTTGAAGCACTTTAAAATCGTTATGTGCCATATATTTCTATCGCGTTAACTGCAGTATTCTTCTTAGATAGAACGGCTAGCTTGCTAAGCATGGCAAAGGTTTGACCATCCCAAGCCGCACTAGATCACCTGATTTTTAGTCAGGAGAAGCGGGTTGGCAGGGCCTTGTCTGCGTTTTTGCCTGCTAAATTTAGTGCAATCTTTTTGTACTCTCTCACAATTACTGTCAAGTATCTATACCGCATCCTCAAAAAATATTCTCGCATTAGCCTCAACAACAGCCCACTAGACCTTAGCTAGCTGCATCGAAGTGGATGCTAACTGCTTCTAACGCCTGGTTGGTGAGAGCGATCAACATACAATCCTGTTAAGACTTTTTGCTGCAATCAACTATCCTCTTTACCCGATGGGGTAAAACTTAACTAGAGATTGCTGCTTTCAATTCTAAGCTTCGACGTGCCTAATTCCTAATTAATTGTATGGTGTAGTTGATAATTGCCAAACCGTCGATCGCACTCAACCGCCGTGTCTAACTCTTCGATTACCATCACCGTTAAACTTTTCGCCGCCTTCGGTGAAGCCTACGGCGTTTCGGAACTTACATTAGAACTTCCTCCCGAAACCCCAGTGTCTCAAGTGCTCGAAAGCTCGATCGCCCAATATCCTCAATTAGAACAATGGCGCGATCGCACCCGCTTCGGCCTCAACCTGGAATTCGTCTCCCCCGACACCATCCTCCAAGACGGCGACGAAGTTGTCCTCATCCCCCCCGTCAGCGGCGGGTAGGCTAAGTTGGTTAATCTAAAATGTTGCACCATTCTCAATAAGCTTTTTATGAACAGGCAAGATGCCTTTTCCACAAGAAAATTCATCTCTTGTGGAACAAGCATCTTGCCTGTTCTTGAGAATGGTGCCATATCTCAGTTAATCAAAAATTCGAGGTTTTGTAGTTGTGTTCGATCGCACGACTGCCCAATTGTTAGCCCAAAAAAGATTTATTAAGTTTTGTAACAATTCCGGCGGCAAATCATCCTTGAACTCGATCAAGCTTGCGTGCGGGCCTGACAATCTCGATTCCCAGCCCGCTCCTGAAAACAAGTCAAATCCTTGTGGGGTAAGCGTCTCGCCCGCCAAAAGATCCAAGTTAAATACACCACTGTTTAACTGACAATCAATCCCGACGAAAAAAGTCGGGTATGGTTGACGCACTAATTTGAGCGTGGTATTCTGGGAAAAGAATTAACAAACATCGCAAAACTAGAGAGTTGAGCTATGACCCAGGCGACCCGAACACAATCCACAGCAGCAACCTTCACAGCCCTCAAATGTAAAGAATGCGGCGAAGAGTACGAACTCCAAGCCAAGCACGTCTGCGATTGCTGTTTTGGCCCGCTTGAAGTCAAGTACGACTACGACGCCATCCGCCGCACCGTCACTCGCCAAACCATCGCAGCCGGCCCCAACTCGATCTGGCGCTACCGCGCATTTTTACCAGTCGCTACAGATAACGTCATCGATGTCGGCACTGGGATGACTCCTCTATTAAAATCCCACCGCTTGGCGCGCCGCCTCGGTCTAAAAAATCTTTATATTAAAAACGATGCCGTCAATATGCCCACTCTCAGCTTTAAAGACAGAGTGGTGTCAGTCGCCCTCAGCAGAGCCAGAGAATTGGGTTTCACAACGGTATCCTGTGCCAGCACCGGCAATTTAGCTAACTCCACCGCTGCGATCGCCGCCCACGCCGGACTCGACTGCGTAGTCTTCATCCCCTCCGACTTAGAAGCAGGCAAAGTCCTCGGCACTCTGATTTATAATCCAACTGTCATGGCAGTTCACGGCAACTACGACCAAGTTAACCGTCTCTGTTGCGAAGTCGCCAATACACATGGCTGGGGATTTGTCAATATCAACTTGCGTCCCTACTATTCCGAAGGCTCAAAAACCCTCGGTTACGAAGTTGCCGAACAACTAGGCTGGCAATTGCCCGATCACATCGTCGCTCCCCTCGCCTCCGGCTCTTTATTCACAAAAATTTACAAAGGTTTTCAAGAATTCACCGAAGTCGGTTTAGTGGACGAAAAGAAAGTCAGATTCAGCGGTGCCCAAGCTGACGGCTGTTCCCCCATCGCCCAAGCATTCCGCGAAGGCCGTGATTTCGTCAAACCGGTGAAACCGAATACAATTGCTAAGTCGATCGCGATCGGCAATCCAGCCGACGGTATGTACGCCTTGGAAATCGCCCGCAAAACAGGCGGCAACATTGAATCCGTTAGCGACACCGAAATCATCGAAGGCATGAAACTGCTAGCAGAAACTGAAGGCATATTCACAGAAACCGCAGGTGGCACGACCATCGCAGTCTTGAAGAAACTCGTAGAAGCAGGTAAAATCAATCCCGATGAAACCACCGTCGCTTACATCACCGGCAACGGTTTGAAAACGCAAGAAGCAGTTCAAGGCTACATCGGCGAACCCATCACCCTCGAACCGAAACTAGAAGCGTTCGAGCGCGCCCTAGAACGCGCCCGCACCCTCGAACGCTTAGAATGGCAACAAGTTTCGGTTTAATAGCTATTAGTCATCAGTCATTAGTCATTAGTTATTAGTTATTAAGCTGTTGACTAATGACTACTGACTGATTAATAGTCATCAGTCATTAGTCATTAGTTATTAGTTATTAAGCTGCTGACTACTGACTACTGACTAAGGACTACTGACTACTGACTAGTGACTACTGACTAAGGACTACTGACTACTGACTAAGGACTAAAAAATGACTGTTAAAGTTTTAATTCCAACCCCTCTGCAAAAATTTACCAACAATCAAGCCACCATCGAATGCGCCGGCGATAACATTTCCGAACTCATTGAATCGCTGGAAACCAATTGTCCCGGCATCAAAAAAAGCCTGTGCGATGAACAGGGAGAACCCCGCAGATTTCTCAACTTCTACGTCAACAGCGAAGACATCCGCTTTTTGGATGGCTCAAAAACAGCCCTCCAAGATGGTGATGAAGTTAGCATTGTTCCTGCTGTTGCTGGTGGCTGATATCAATTCCGGTTGCACTCCTTATGATATAAAGGACACGGCAATGCCGTGTCCCTACCGAAAATAATATTGTAGGGACAAAGGCACTCGCGGTGTCCTAATTTTGGCTAATAATTCCGATGCTACCGGAAACGATATGATTAATTTTCAACTGCAGATTTAGGCAGATAAGCACAGATGAACGCAGATAGTTATTTAAATCTATCTGCGTTCATTTGCGTTCGTCTGCGGTTGAAATGAAAGTTTTAATTCCTGTGGTTTTTTAACCGCAGATTGAGGCAGATAAACACATATGAACGCAGATAATTATTACATTAAATCTATCTGCGTTCATTTGGCGTTCATCTGCGGTTGCTAATCACGATCAAACTTAGGAGGCGACGGAAGCTGCCCTTGTAGCAGTCCGGGGACGGCGCCGGCCAGTCACCTGATTGGCAGGAGATGGCAAGGATGGCGATGGCAAGGAGGGCGATGCCGATGAGGGCGATGATAATAGCTTAGGTGCTTCCAGGGAACCTGGAGATACTGCTGCTTTTTCCGATCGCACTGCTTCTTCAGGAATCTGCATCAGGAATACCAGCAGGGGATTGCTTTGAAGTTCCCGGCGCATCACTCGCTGAATTGCTTTTTCTATTTGGGTTTGCACTCCTACCCAGTCAATGTCAACTTGCGAGTCAGCAGTGGCGGGTTTTACAAATTCTGACCAGCGATCGCTCAAAACTGTTTCAATAGTTTGAGTGATTAATTTGATCACCTCCGCGCGATCGGCTGATGTCACTACACCTTTTAAGTGAACTTCTGGTTTGGCAACTAATTTGCCTTCCCAATTCAAAGCCGCCGCTACAGTTACAACGCCATCTCCGGCCAACTGCTGACGTTCCTTGAGGACGCTAGCTTTGACCACGCCCGATCGAGAAGCATCTACCAATTCAATTCCTGAAGGCACTTGACCAGCGACTCGCATTGAATTTTCAGTTAATTCTACGACATCGCCGTTATCAATAACTACCATATTGCTAGCGGGAATGCCCATGCTTTGAGCCGTCTTGGAGTGCTGGATCAGCATCCTGTGTTCCCCGTGAACCGGCAAGAAGAACTTGGGACGAGTCATGTTAATCATTAACTTTTGGTCTTCTTGACAGCCGTGGCCGGAAACGTGAATGCCTTTGTCGCGGCCGTAAACCACGTGTGCTCCCAGCATCATCAGTTTATCGATCGTGTTTACCACTGCGATCGTATTTCCGGGAATCGGATTAGCCGAGAAAATGACTGTATCGCCCTTTCTGATTTTCAGTTCGTGATGTTCGCCGTTAGCAATGCGAGTCATCGCCGCCATCGGTTCACCTTGGGAACCTGTAGTTAAAATCAGCACCTTATCTTCAGCCAAATTGCGGATTTCTTTCAGCGGTTTGAAAATACTATCTTCGCACTTGATGTAGCCGAGATTGCGGCAGTGAGCGATGACGTTAAGCATCGACCGACCAACCACTCCGACATACCGATTGTTTTTCTTAGCCAAGTCCAAAACAATTTGCAATCGGTGTACCGACGAAGCAAAAGTTGTCAGCATCACTCGTCCCGGTGCTTGAGCGATAATTCTGTCTAAATTCGGCGCCACAGAACTTTCCGAAGCGGTAAAACCGGGAACTTCCGAGTTAGTAGAATCGCTGATCAAGCAAAGCACGCCTCTCTCGCCGTACTCCGCCAGCTTTTGCAAATCAAAATGCTCGCCGTCTACAGGAGTGTGGTCAATTTTAAAGTCCCCGGTGTGGATCACAATTCCGACGGGAGTGTGAATTGCCACCGTAAAACTGTCGGCCATCGAGTGAGTGTTGCGGATGTATTCGACTAAGAAATTCTTGCCAATTCTGACAGTATCCCTGGGTCGAACCGTCCTCAATTCAGTGCGGTGAGACACTCCGGCTTCTTCGAGTTTTCCCGCTAGCAATGCCATCGCCAAACGGGGGCCGTAGATGACCGGAATTTCAAATTGTTTGAGGTGGTAAGGAATTCCCCCTATGTGGTCTTCGTGACCGTGTGTCACGATCATACCTTTAATTTTGTGGCTGTTTTCCCGCAGGTAAGTCATGTCTGGAAGGACAATATTTACCCCGTGCATTCCATCTGTCGGGAACGCTAAACCGGCATCTAAAAGAATAATTTCGTCGCCGTACTCGAACACACAAGTGTTTTTACCGATTTCGTGCAGCCCGCCGAGGGGAATAACTTTTAGAGCAGATGCAGTTGTATTTTTGATCATGCGTATCCTTTGTTAGTTATTTTTGTTATTGGTCTGTGGTCTGTGGTCTGTGGTCTTTCGTCTTTCGTCTACTGTTTGTTGGTAGGGCGATATTTTTCCAAATATTTATGGAAAAATCCCTGGCGGGTTTTACTATCCCGTACAGTCAGTTGTCTTGGGTCTTCATTCTTTTATCTTCAGTCTTTAATCCTTGACTGTTAGCTACTTACCAACACTTAATTACTAATGACTGATGACTCAGAACTAATGACTGATAACAACCAATATTCAGTTGTCTGAAAACTCGTTCTCGCTCGTCTTGCTAGCTGATACTGCTGCTAGCTGACTCAGTACGTCCTTTAACTTTTGAGTTACCTCAACGGGTGGATCGCACAGGGGCGGACGGGTGGAGCCTACATCCCAGCCTTGAAGTTTGAGAGCTGTCTTGACGAGAATGGGATTTGTGGTGAGAAAAAGAGCTTTAAACAGGTCGAAAAGTTGCAAGTGAATCTGGGTAGCGACTTGAACTTGACCGGCCTCGAAAGCTTTGATCATCTGTTGCAGTTGTTCTCCTACCAGATGGCTGGCTACGCTAACTACACCAGATCCTCCTACTGCCAACATTGGCAAAGTTAGGGAATCATCTCCAGAATAGATGGCAAATTCAGGGGATGTCAAGCACCGAATTTGACTTGCTTGATCCAAGTTGCCACTTGCTTCTTTTACGGCCACAATGTTGGGGATTTCTGCCAATCGAGCCACCGTCTCCGGCAACATATTCTGACCAGTGCGACCGGGGATGTTATATAACATTATAGGCAATTCTGGAGCAGATTGCGCGATCGCCCGAAAATGATTATATAAACCTTCTTGCGGGGGTTTGTTGTAATAAGGAACCACCTGCAAACAGCCGTCTAACCCGAGTTTAGCTGCTTTTTGGGTAGCTGCGACTGCTTCTGAAGTAGAATTCGATCCGGCTCCTGCGATTACCAACGCCTTACCGACCACTGCCTTTTGTACCACCTGAAATAATTCGTACTCTTCATCCCAGGTCATAGTGGGAGACTCGCCAGTAGTGCCGCACACTACCAAGCTATCTGTACCGTGATCGGCTAAATGAACTGCCAATTGTTCTGCTACCGCATAGTTAACGCTGCCGTCTTCCTTAAACGGCGTAATCATTGCAGTCAGAACCCGTCCAAACTTTACCACACTTTCTCCGATTTTAGACTGTTGATGTTTGATTTTAAATTTTTGATTTCAGATGAAAGGTTTATCTAAAATCCCCAATTTCAATTTCCAAATTGCCAGGGTTTCCCTAATTAGAAGCCGCCGCCACTTGGCTTCGCAACAAATTTTTTTCTACCAGCAACTCAGCTATCTGCACCGCATTTAAAGCCGCCCCTTTGCGAATTTGATCGCCCGACAGCCACATCTCCAACCCGCAGGGGTGAGAAATATCTTGGCGAATCCTGCCAACTAACACCTCATCCTTACCGCTGGCTTCTGCGGGCATCGGGAAATAATTAGCTTTCCAGTCTTCTACCAGCTTAACCCCGCTTGCCTGCTTTAAGATTTCCCTGGCCTCGATCGCGCTAAAAGGCTCTGCAAACTCTAGATTAATCGCTTCCGAATGAGCACGCAGTACGGGAACCCGCACACAAGTTGCCGTAATTTTAATCTCGTCCGTACCAAATATCTTCCGAGTTTCGTTTACCATTTTCATCTCTTCTTCACAATACCCCAAATCATTAATCGGGGTGTTGTGCGGAAACAAATTAAATGCTAAGGGGTAGGGAAATATATCTGTTTTGGGAGTTTCCCCCTGCAAAATTGCTCTTGCTTGAGCTTTCATTTCCTCCATTGCCCTTGCCCCGGCTCCGCTGGCTGACTGGTAAGTCGCTACCACGATGCGCTGTATCGGCCTAACTTTGTGAAGTGGCCAAACGGCAACTGCCATCAAAATCGTCGTGCAGTTGGGATTAGCAATTATACCTCGGTGAGCGGCCGCTGCTTGGGGATTGACTTCGGGAACCACTAGCGGTACGTTCGCATCCATGCGGAAAGCGCTAGAATTGTCAATTACCACTGCCCCGGCTGCCACAGCTTGCGGAGCCCATAATTTAGAAGTAGAGCCGCCGGCAGAGGCGAGCACCAAATCTACATTATCAAACGATCGCGCCGAAACTGCTTCGACCGGCAGCATCTCATCGCCAAAAGGCAAAGTTGTGCCTGCTGAACGTTCCGAAGCCAGCAGCTTCAAGTGAGAAATCGGAAAACTCCGGCTGTGCAAGAGTTCTAGCAACTCTGCCCCGACTGCGCCGGTAGCTCCTAAAATGGCAACTCGATAGGATTGAGACAAATTAGTTTCCTCCACAAATTAAAGTCTAAACGATCGAAATCAAAAATTTAAATAACTGCAATTCTCAATATCAAACTTAATTAATGTTATGCGACATCAGGAGCATGAGAGGATGGCAATGGTGCAGTTAACCGAAACGGGCGATCGGACTTCCTGATTTCGACGTGCGATCGTACCCAATGCCAGTTTAGCATCTTTTGCCAATCGCCCACGCCCAATCCGCATCCGGTTAAGTTTTGCGATATATCTGCATTTTCGCAGGCGCATCCATTGACTTTAACTAGCTGCCTAGGCCGGCAAGATTGACATCACAGGGCGATATGTGCTATGGTGCATCGGCAATTAGTGGACTTAACCTCCACATTCCTAGCAGCAAAAGCTAGTATCCTCAAACCAAAACTATTTGGCAAGAGCCAAAAAAGTAGCCGACAATGACTTACAGTCTCATCCGGTAAAGGTTTTGTAGTTGTGCCGTTACGAGTCAAAGCGTAACAAAATTAAAATGCAGGCAAAGTCAGATTTGTATGTATTTTATCAAGGAAATTGGGTCTAAAACCCTGTCCTTCTAGGACGGCTTTAATTTCTTAAATCCCTTCCTAAAAGTCAGGAAATTTCTAGTATACTACAGTAGTCAAGGTTAAACTCCTGCGCCATAGTGCATAAAAACAGTTAACGACACACTTTAGCGCGTAAACCGGGGGACAAAGAGCGGCGAAAACTCTATAAACAGCTAGGGGCTTAACACAGTTCCTTTAACCAGAGAAACAAACTATTTAGTCTTGTTAAGTAGGGTAGGGCATACCCGAACTCTAGGTAAATATCCTAGTACGCTTTTGGAGATAGACCCTCTGGGATGACTGCGAATCAGGCTCGTTAATTGGTAGGATTTCTACGGTTAAAAAGTTTGAGGATTGCCGCAAGGACGCAACATTTTAAGGTCAGTCGCTGAATTAAGAATCCCTGTCCTTTAGGTCAGGGAGTGTCAATACACTATTGTTAAATATCAAAAAAGCCGATGAAAGTAACCCAGGAAAAACTTCCAGCTAGCCAAATTGGTCTGGAAATCGAAGTACCGTCAGAAAAGTCAAAACAAGCTTACGAGCAAGTAATTAAACAATTTGCTCGCGAGGTTAATATTCCTGGGTTCCGCAAAGGCAAAGTTCCCCGTCAAGTTTTGCTACAGCGCCTAGGCCAGACTCGCTTGAAGGCGACGGCTTTGGAAAATTTGATTAATGATTCCCTGCAAAAAGCCCTCGAACAAGAAAAA
This sequence comes from Microcoleus sp. POL10_C6, assembly GCF_036701585.1. NCBI lineage: Bacteria > Bacillati > Cyanobacteriota > Cyanophyceae > Oscillatoriales > Microcoleaceae > Microcoleus > Microcoleus sp. POL10_C6. The sequence goes on from NZ_JAUBRB010000039.1 coordinate 52,278, forward strand.
ATTGCCGCAATTGGCAGTTTTGAACTTCGCACCGAGTTTGAAGAATTACTAGAGAAGTTCGATCCAGAACAGCCTCTGATTTTTTCGGCGAAGGTTGATGTACAACCAGAAGTGAAAATGGGTCAGTACACTGGTTTGCAGCTTCAAGCAGAAGAAGCTAAGTATGATGAGGCTCAGGTAGATGAGGTATTGGCAAAATATCGCTCGGACAAAGCTACTTTAATCCCCGTAGAAGGCCGGCCGGCTCAGTTGGGAGACGTGGCTTTGGTTGATTTCTCCGGTAAATTTGCGGAAGCAGCCGAAGGCGAAACTCCCGCAGAAATTCCTGGTGGCGAAGCAGAAGACTTCCAAGTAGAATTATCGGAAAATCAGTTTGTACCGGGCTTTATCCAAGGCATGATCGGGATGAATCCGGGAGAAACTAGAGAAGTTTCCGTGCAGTTCCCAGATGAGTATAGCAGTGAAGAATTAGCCGGAAAACCCGCAGTCTTTACGATTACCCTCAAAGAACTTAAGGAAAAAGAATTGCCGGAGTTGGACGACGACTTCGCCCAAGAAGTCAGTGAGTTTGAAACTTTAGCAGAACTGCGCGAATCGCTCGAAACTCGGTTTAAAGCAGACCAAGAAAACAAGACATCAGCTAATAAGGAAAAAGCTATATCAGCAGCCCTCGTGCAGCTAATAGACGTGGAAATTCCCGAAACAATGGTCGATCGCGAAATCGATTATTTGTTGAATCAACAAGCCGTCCAATTGAAAAATTACGGCATAGATATCAACCAACTGTTTACCGAAGAAAATATGGGCCCGATGCGGGAACGCTCGCGCCCGGAAGCAATCGAGCGCCTCAAGCAGAATTTAGCTCTGGCAGAAGTAGCCAAGCTGGAATCCTTATCTGTTGAACCAGCAGAAGTAGCAGCCGAAGTAGCAAAAATCAGAAAGCAGTTTCCCAAAGGAGATTTTGACCCCCAAAGGTTGCAGGAATTTGTAGCCGAAGACTTGCTCAAACAAAAAACCCTGAAATGGTTGGAAGAAAAAGGAACAATCGAACTCGTACCTGAAGGCTCTCTGACTCCCGCAGCAGAAGAATCAGAAGAATCGGACGCTGAAGATTCAGCAGAAGCAGCCACGAGCGTTGAAGTGGAAGTCGTAGGCGAAGAATAGAACTTAATTTGTTCAAATGTCCTAATTGGGGGCATGAAATCAACCGCGATTTTAACGGCGCACCCGATCCTTAACTACAAGCTCCGGGTGCGCCCGATCCTTACTAAAACCTCGGGGCGTCCACTAGAAGCAGCTATGATTGACAAGTGAGTGTTTTAACTCATTCACCCCGCGAACCTTGCGATTCACGCCCGCGTTGCGCCGAACACAGAAAGCAATCTCACAGACTCAAAACTCCGCATTCCCCCGATATCTGTTCAGAAGAGGCATAATAGTTAAAAGCTGGCGGCTTAATTTAAAGCTTTCATCAGCAGCAGCAAATTGTCTAGAATCCTTGACTGGTGTCTTATGGTTGTATCTCAATCTTCCAATTACCTAATTACAAGCTATAACGATTTTGATGTCAGTTCCAGCCCCAGCAATGTAGTGCCGATGGTACTAGAACAGTCGGGGATGGGCGAGCGGGCTTTTGACATTTACTCGCGCTTGCTGCGGGAGCGAATTGTGTTTTTAGGAACTCCCGTAACCGACGAAGTTGCTGACTCGATAGTGGCTCAGCTATTGTATCTAGATGCCGAAGACCCAGAGAAAGATGTCCAAATGTACATAAATTCCCCCGGCGGCTCGGTGACGGCCGGCATGGCAATTTATGACACAATGCAGCAAATCCGCCCCGATGTGGTAACGATTTGTTACGGTTTGGCAGCGAGTATGGGCGCATTTCTACTGACAGCAGGAGCCCACGGTAAGCGGATGTCTCTTCCGAGTTCCCGGATTATGATTCACCAGCCGCTTGGAGGCGCTCAAGGTCAAGCAGTTGATATTGAGATTCAAGCCAAAGAAATCCTTTATCATAAGCGTAAGCTGAATCAACTTCTAGCGCACCACACGGGTCAACCGATCGACAAATTAGAGGCGGATACAGAGCGCGACTTTTTTATGTCAGCCGAGGAAGCCAAAAATTACGGTTTGGTCGATCGAGTTATCGCTAAAGAAAACCTTCCGGCGGCGGGAGAGAATGTCACTGCACTGAATTAAGAGGCTGTTATGTCTAAGTACGACTCCCATCTAAAATGTTCGTTTTGTGGCAAGTCTCAAGAGCAAGTACGCAAGTTGATCGCAGGGCCCGGGGTGTATATCTGCGACGAATGCGTAGACTTGTGCAATGAAATTTTAGATGAGGAGTTGTTTGATTCGAGTGCAGTGCCTGCTGCGGCGGTGGCACCGAAGCAGGAAACGACGCCAAAGCGCCGCGCTTCCTCGGGCAAAAGTATGTCGATGAGCCAAATTCCCAAGCCCAGGGAAATTAAAAATTACCTCGACGAAAATGCGATCGGGCAAGATGAGGCGAAAAAGGTGCTCTCGGTGGCTGTTTACAACCACTACAAGCGCCTGAGCTTTATCCATGCCAAAAATAGCGGCAAGCACCCGCCGGAAGAAGTAGAACTGCAAAAATCGAATATTTTGTTAATCGGGCCCACGGGCTGCGGAAAAACTCTGCTGGCTCAGACGTTGGCGGATATGCTGGATGTACCCTTTGCGGTGGCTGACGCGACGACGCTGACGGAAGCGGGCTATGTCGGGGAAGATGTGGAAAATATTTTGCTGCGGCTGCTGCAAGTGGCAGATATGGACGTGGAAGAGGCGCAGCGCGGAATTATTTATATTGATGAAATTGACAAAATAGCCCGCAAGAGCGAAAATCCTTCGATTACGCGAGATGTGTCGGGTGAAGGCGTGCAGCAGGCGCTGCTGAAAATGCTGGAGGGGACGATCGCCAATGTACCTCCCCAAGGCGGCCGCAAGCATCCCTACCAAGACTGCATCCAAATTGATACTAGCAATATCATGTTTATCTGCGGCGGTGCTTTTGTCGGTCTAGAGAAAGTGATTGAGCAGAGAACGGGTAAAAAGTCAATGGGTTTTATTCAGCCCGGAGAAGCTCAGCCGAAGGAAAAGCGGGCTGCTGATGTACTCAAGCAACTGGAACCGGATGATTTGGTGAAGTTTGGGATGATTCCTGAGTTTATTGGGCGGGTGCCGGTGGCGGCGGTGTTGGAACCGCTGGATGAGGAAACGCTGATGGCGATTTTGACTGAGCCGCGCAATGCTTTGGTTAAGCAGTATCAAAAGCTGCTGAAGATGGATAATGTGCAGTTGGACTTTAAGCCAGAGGCGATTCGGGCGATCGCCCAGGAAGCATACCGCCGCAAAACTGGAGCACGGGCGCTGCGGGGAATTGTCGAAGAATTGATGTTGGATGTGATGTACGAGTTGCCGTCGCGCAAGGATGTTGCCCGATGTACGATTACGAAGGAAATGGTCGAGAAGCGATCGACCGCCGAGTTGTTGGTACTTCCGTCTTCCCTGCCCAAGCCAGAGTCAGCTTAAAAGTAGATATTCACAATCACTAGGTGACTTTAATTAAACATAAAACTTTTAGGGTATTAAGAAACCTGGAAGGGCGGCCACTCTTAGCAGCGCCCTACTAAAAAAACCGAGAAACCCGGTTTTTTTAGTGATCTACATTACCAATCTATAAAATCATCCTCACCTAACTCAGAAGATAACTCGGAAAAATCCGGTTCAGATTCCAATCTAAAAGTTTTCGACTCCCAAATCTCCAGGTCATCCGACAAATCGACTACTTCCCCGTCAAACATATCAGCCAATTTCCTAGCCGTATTCGCGACATATTGAGCGTCATCACGCACCGCTATAGCCTGAGCGTTAAAGTCATTTTGAGAGGCTGTAGAGCCGTTGGTGGGCGATCGTGATTCGGAAATTAGGGGCACATTAACGGCGGTATTTTCAGGCGCTGGCGGGTGTTTTTGTTCTTCTCCCCTATTCCCCAAAAAATCATCTGTAATCTCCGAACTCGCCGAGTTCTGCACCTGTTGGCCGACATCATCCGCAGGATGAGAATTCCTGGGATTTTCGCCAACACGTCCGTTAGAACTTGGCAAATCCTTAGCGCGGGAATTATTAGTTTCAGCGGGATTTGTCAATCCCACTTTTACTGTTACTCGACGGTTAAAAATTTGCAAAAAAGCTTCTTCAATATTAGCTACTTTGTCTTTAACCATATTCAGCAACGGCTGGGAACTAATCTTAACATGAGCAGTATTATTGCTAAAAATTACTAGCTGTCCATGTTGGCGAAGCAGCGATTGAGTTCCATGCGGCCGCACGCGGTCAAGTACCTGTTCCCACACTCGATTTAAATCGATTTCATCGGCTGAATTAGTCGGTGAATAATTTGTTTGATTCGTTTCAGCAGTTGGTACAGGTGCGGGAATCGCTGCAGGAGGTGGGCTTTCTGTTCGATTAGCCACAGGCTGCGACTGAGGCGGAGGATTTTGCGAATTGGGAACTGAAGATTGTTCAATATTAGATATCTGACTCCCCCCCGATTGTAGGGGCGGTGCCCCCGTGCCCGCCCTGGGTTGGGGGGGGTGATTTTGTGGTGGTTGAGTAATATTTTTAGCTGGTTCCGCTGTTGGTTGCTGCTGAGTTCTAATTGCTGAGGGCAACAATCCCAATAGCGTTACTTCCAGCCACAAACGCGGCTGAGTAGTGTTTTTAATTTGCACTTCGTGGGTTTGCAAATGTTTCTGACCTGCCAAAATCAACTCCGCATCCCAATGGCGGCCAAAATCCCCCAGTTTTTCCCAAGTTGCCGATGTTAAAGCTACTAAATCTGACCGTTTTGGTGCAGCTTTAGCTATTAGCAAATCTCGGTAAAAGCTGGCGAGACTTTGCAGCACGATTAGCGGTTCCCGACCGCGATCCATGAGGTGGCGGGTCATGTCTATTAGTGCTGTAGCGTTATCTGTATCAATAGCTTGCAGCAAATCCATTAAGTCATTTTCGGGTACTGCACCGACTAAATCCCAAACCTTTTCGACTGTTACTTCACCCTGAAATAAGCTTAGTTGGTCGAGCAAACTTTCGGCATCTCGCAGACCACCTTGGGCGATTTGAGCAACCATTTGTACTGCATCGCTGGCAATATTGATATTTTCTAATTGGGCAATTTTGTGCAAGTGAGCAATCATTGCATCGAGGGGGATGCGGCGGAAGTCGAACTTTTGGCAACGAGAAATAATAGTTGGTAATACTCTTTGTGGGTCGGTTGTTGCGAGGACGAATACAACGCGATCGGGCGGCTCTTCTAATGTTTTTAATAAGGCATTAAATGCCTGGGTACTGAGCATATGAACTTCGTCGATTACATATACTTTATAGCGGCATTGTACGGGGGCAAATTGAGCTCGTTCGATCAAATCCCGAATGTTATCTACTCCGGTGTTGCTGGCTGCGTCAATTTCGATGACATCTAGTGTCGAACCTCGGGCAATTTCTTGGCAAACGTTGCATTTGCCACAGGGTGTCGGGGTAGGGGCAACCGTAGAAATACAGTTGAGAGATTTGGCGAAAATTCTGGCACTAGAGGTTTTACCGGTGCCTCTGGGGCCGGTGAATAGATATGCTGGTGCTATGCGCTCTTGTAGGATGGCGCTGGTGAGCGTTTGGGCGATCGCCTCTTGACCGACTAATTCGGCAAATGTCTGAGGGCGATATTTGTGATGCAGGGGTTCGTAGGTCACGATCGAATATTGGTGGTATTAGCTGTAATCTTAGCTAAGGAGACGTTGTTCGATCGCACCACAGCTCGACTTTCACAGCAAGCCGCCCGGTGGGCTTGCACGGCGGGAGTTAGCCAACAGTAGGAATTAGCACTCTCCCAACGTCCGCCCCTCGATCGTCCGGGCGATCGGCTGTTCTGCTTGATGTTTTCCGCTGCTGGCTCCCAGAGTTACTATTAATTTATGTGTATTTCTTTTTATTTTTCTAGAAAAGGAGACCCTCGAACAAACATTTTTTTTAGCTGTATTGGTATAATATATTACAGACAATTCACCATTTCAATTGGTCAGTACCAGCACGCGATTTTCCGATATTTCGGAAACTGGCTGGCAGTTAAAGATAAAGTATTAATTAGAGGGTGCGTGCTCCAGTTGCAGAAATCCAGTTGTACCAAGATGATGGTGGAATGATGTCAATGTGGGTTGATCCAGTTGCACTACCAGCTCTACTCTGGAGTCCTGTATAAATATAGCGTCAAATTTTACCCTTTAAAAGCCCATGTCAACCCAAATAATCCTTGTAGAACCAAGGTTGGCAGTAGCCTCTCCCAAACCTAAACAGGCTAAACCCGGAGATCCGTCCTCAGACCAACTCTTCATGGGAGCGTCGGGATTACTGTTGTTATTGCTTATCGGTTTAGCGGTGTTTACCAAGCTAAAACTCGACGATTTGAGTAAAAAGCTCAAATTTGAGGAGTTTAGAAATCGAGAACTCCAGAAAAAATACAAAATGGCTCTGGAAACCATGTTAAAGATGGAAAAGAATCCCGACCTTATCCACTCGCGAGACTTTAATTTAGACTACCTGAGAATGCGAATGGCGGAAGAAGTATTTCACTTTGCCATTGTGAACCAGATTAAGGTAAAAGTCAAAGAAAAAATTAGTATTGCTCTGCGTCCGACTCAGGGGGCAGTGGGAGATAAAAACGGGAATGCGGGCAGTGGCAGGCAAGTGGATTCGATGTTTGATATCGAATACGAAACTGGCGATCCGGCGGTAAAAATAGAAAAACGAGTGCTGTTTCGGATTCAAATTAAGCTGATGAAACTGCCGACTCAGGCAACATCAGCGACAATTAATCAAATTATTGACTGTTTGGAAACTTATCTGAGTCCTTCAGACGACCACGACAGTTGGCAGCCGACAATTCAAGGTCGCATCGTTCATATTGAGTGGGATCAAAAAGCCAAGCCGACGCCGATGTTGGTGTTGGAACAGTCGAATGAAGGGGTGAATGTTACCTTTAGGACTACGAGAACGCCTGCGGGCCGACCTACAAATGCCAATGATAGCCAATTGATAGGAGCTAAGGGTCAAAAAAGTGGCAAAAGTAGTTCTAAAACTCCAGCCAAAGGTGCAACGAAAAGTCCTGCCAAGGTAGGAGCAAAGCGTCCTGGTTCTCGGAAATAAGTTGAGGTGGGTTAATATTATTTTCCCGAAAGAACGCCTGTGGCAGCCGCTGTTGATGTATCTTGTGCGAGGTAGCCGTCTTCCATGTGAATAATGCGATCGGCTATGTCTAAAATGCGGTTGTCATGGGTGACAAGCAAAATAGTGCAGTGCTGTTCTTTGGCCAAACCTCGCATAATTTCTACCACATCTCGACCTGATTTACTGTCTAGGGCTGCTGTGGGTTCGTCTGCTAATACTAATTTCGGCTGGCTGACTAATGCGCGGGCGATCGCAACTCTTTGTTTCTGGCCACCAGAAAGACTGTCGGGGTAATAATCTATTCTTTCTCCCAAGCCTACAGCTTGCAGCATTTCCTCTATTTTATCATTAGTTTCTTGGGGAGAAAGATGGTTGTGCAGGTCGAGGGACATTTGCACATTTTGCCTAGCTGTCAAGCATTTAAGCAAATTGTGAGCTTGGAAAATATAGCCGATGTCGCGACGGACTTTAACTAATTTATTTTTCGGCGTTCCCCGCAATTCTTGGTCGAGAATTTTAAGACTACCTTCTTGGATCGATCGCAAAGCTCCAATCAAGGTTAACAATGTTGTTTTACCAGACCCAGAAGGTCCAGTCATCAGCACGATTTCGCCCGGATAAATTTCGAGGTTGATATCAAATAAGGTATGTTTGCGAAGTTGTCCTTCACCGAAGGAATGATTGAGATTTTTAATCGAAACAACTGGTAAAATATTCATGGGTAATTTGTAGCTGTTAATTCGTAATTGGTAATTGGTATTGCCTTCTTTCTTCTTTTTTGATTCTTTCTGCTTCCTGCTTCCTTCGTTAAAATATATCTGCCGGATCGGCCGCCTGCAACTTCCTAACCGCGATCGCCCCCGACACAGCACACATGACAACTGTCATAATAAAAACAGTCATAGCTTTCGCCAAAGTCATATACATCGGCAAACTCGTAGCACTTCTCCCTAAATTGTACAGCACCAAAGAAACTCCAAACCCCGGCAAATAACCAATAATTGCCAAAATCAAAGCCTCTTGAAACACCACACCCAAAAAGTAAATGTCCTTATATCCCATCGCCTTTAGCGTAGCGTATTCGGGTAAATGATCGGTAACATCAGTATAAAGAATTTGATAAACAATCACTATCCCAACGATAAATCCCATTGCCGCGCCGAGAGTGAAAACAAATCCGATTGAGGTACTTTCCTGCCAATATTTTTTTTCAAAATCTACAAACTCTTGTTTAGTAGAAATTATCACATCTTTCGGCAAAGTTGCCCTCATTTTATCAACAACAGCCTTAACATCTGTTCCCGGCTGCAAGTGAACAATACCTATATCGATTAAACCTCTTGTTCTCCGCGTCGAAAAAATCCGCAGAAAGTTCAAATCGCTGGTGACAAGATTTCCGTCGGCACCGAAAGAGGCCCCTATAGTAAATAAACCATCTACCCTAACGCGGCGATTGTCAACTTCACTTTCAACAACTTTTCCCTGTTTGAAATATTCTGCTACCGGCCCAAACTCCGGCCGGGAAGCTTGGTCAAATAAAACCACATCTGAAATTTTGATTTTGTCCAAATTATTTTGGATTTCAGGCAGATCAAAGATGGGATGAGCGGGGTCAAAACCAATTACCATCAATTGCCGAGTATTTCGCTGGTTGGGGTCGGGGTTTTTCCACAATCCAAAGCCTAAATATACGGGACTAATTGCTGTAACACCGTCAAAACTCAAAGCTTGATACAAGCGACGCTGGGGAAAACTTTTCATGGCTATTAAAGCCGTAGACTGAGTGCTGGTGATAAAAATATCACCTTTTAACTTCGAGTGAAAGGTGATGGAGCTTTCAAATAGTGCGTCTCTAAATCCGAACTGCATAAACATTAGCAAGTCGGCGAAGCCAATGCCGGCTAATGCGACGGCTAAGCGCATTTTTTCGCGGGTTAATTGTGCCCAAGCTAGTGGTATTTTTGCCATAAGAGTCAATCTATTTTAGATTTTAGATTTTAGATTTTAGATTTTAGATTTTAGATTTTGGATTTTGGATTGAATAATTTTAGGATTTAAGCACGGGTGTTGAGAAACCGGGTTTTTTACCCTTATATTTGATTCACACCCTTAATCTTGGTAAAAAACCCGGTTTCTTGAGTGCCCATGCGTAAGTTTTGTCAAGGTAAAATTTAGATATCTATTTTGACTTCAACCTGCAAGTTTGTTAGGGTTGCAACTTTCTTGCTCGATTCCGGATCGAGGCGAATTCTTACTTCGATAACTCTCGCGTCGGTGTCGGCGGCGGGGTCTGTATTAAGGACATCTTTTTTGCCGATTTGTTTGCCGATGCGATCGACGGTTCCTGCCAAAGTGCCTGCAAATACGGGGCTGGTGACTGTTGCGCGCTGGCCGTTTCGCACTTTGGCGATGTCGGTTTCGTAAACTTCTGCTACGGCGTACATTTGGTCGGTGCCGCCTAGTTCTACGATGCCATCTTGAGTGTTGACACGTTCTCCTTGTCGGCTGTGAACTTTGAGGATGTAGCCGGATACGGGTGCTTTGACGTAACTTAAGTTTAAATCTACTTGAGCTTTTTGTTTGGTGGCGATCGCACTTTCGACGGCGGCTTGGGCGGCTTGCACATCTTCGGGGCGGACTTCGGCAATTTGGTCTAGATTTGCTTTGGCTTGATTGATTTGTTCTTGGCCTGTTTCTGCTTTTTGTTTGAGTATTGCTTCGGCTTGATTGATTTGTTCTCTACCAGTTTCTATCTTTTGATTTAAGGTGGCTCTGGCTTGGTTAATTTCCTGCCTACCTGTTTCTAACTTGCGTCTGAGATTGGCGCGGGATTGATTGATTTCCTGCTTGCCTGTTTCTACTGTTTGTTTGACTGTGGCTTTAGTTTCGACTATTTCCTCACGCAAAGTTTGCACGGTTTTTTCTAATACAGCTTGAGCTTCTTTTACTCTCTGGCGAGCGGTCTCTACTGCTAAACGTTTGGTGTCGTAGGCGGAAGCAGAAATTGCGCCTGTTTCTGAGAGTTCTTTATTGCGTTTTTCCTCGGCTTCGGCGTTGGTTAATTCGGCTTTTAGCCGATCGACTGTAGCGTTTTGAGAGGCAATTTCGCCGCGCAATTGAGCTTCTAGCCTAGCCAATTTGGATTGCTGCACCTCTGTTTCTCTTTCGAGTTGTGCCTCAAATTTGGCAAGATTAGCTTGTTCGGCTTCGGTTTCTCTTCGCAGTTGTGACTCGAATTTGGCGACGTTAGCTTGTTCAGCTTCGGTTTCTCTTCGCAGTTGAGCTTCTAAGCGGGCGACATTGGCTGCTTCGCCTTCGGTTTCCCTTTGCACTTGTGCTTCAAACTTGGCAACTTCTGCTTGTTGAGCGCCGACAACGCCTGTTTTTGCGCCTGCTTGAATTTTCGCTAATTCTGCTTGTTTGACTTTGACTTCTTTGTCGGCTTGTTGGAGGATTGCTTGGAGCCGATCGCGCGTATCGAGAACTGCTATGATTTGTCCTTGAGTGACTCGATCGCCCTCTTCCACCTGCAACTGTTCAATTCTTGCTCCCTCCGACGCCGAAGGGGCCGACAATTTGATAACTTCCCCCTGGGGAGTCAACCTACCCAAAGCGGTAACACTGTTGCGGGTGGCGACGGAAGTTGCAGCAGCCGTTGCAGCAGCCGCCTTTAACTCTTCGGCTTTTCTAATTTGAGATACTTGCCAAAAACCGACTCCTGTGGTAATGAGAGTGGCGGCGATCGCTAAACCGATGATTCCTCGCCCTGGGGGTTTTAAAAATGATTTATCCTTGACCCGTGATTCCTTTACCATTACTTATAAAGTAGGTGATTTCCTAATTAAGTTTTGTCCACCTACTATTAAGTATTGTAAACACTTTTCAGCTATTTAGGGATATCAAAAAGCACCTCGGTCATATAATGTTCGGCCCAATCTTGACCGAAAGCTTTTTCGAGTACGCGGCGGGTTTTGTCGTTTTGCTGCTGCTGGGTGCAGTAGTAAATTTGAGCGTCGAGAATTTCCGATGCTTCGGTGGCAGAGACAGGTTGGGAAGCGACTGCCTGTTTGCAGTGAATTTCAACGTAGGATTCAACAATATCCAAAAACCGACTGTTTTCTTCGATCGACTCTGGCCGCACAAACAGACAAAATTCTGAGAAAATATCCCCCCATTCGGGAATTTGGCGGGGACAAGAAAATTGCTTAATCGGCAAAATTCCCAGTTGGGTTCGGTAGGTTTCCGACAAAGTTCGATCTCGATTGAGGGGAGAAAGGTCTGCGATCGCGGCGCTAACTTGGCCTTTGCCTGCTACGATATCCGTGCCGAACATCGGCAAAGCATAATTCGGTCTGGGAAACATCACGCAGTGCAGAATGTCAAGCAAGGGCCCGACTTTAGCGAGTTCGAGGTGTATTTTGCGGAACTGGGGCGTTTGATAGCAGCGGTTTTCAATGATCAGTTTTTCTCCTTCCAAGCGGCCTTCTACATATCCCAACTCAGCGGGCAGGTGGTAGGGTTCGAGGTCGAGATAGCGGTGCCATACTGCTTCCATCCGGTCTGCTAAATCGCGGATGAGATGGTGCTGTTGCTCGCGCAGAGAAGGCTGGGATGTTTCTAACATTCTTATTTATCGTGCGATAGCTTAATTAAACTTGATTCTACTGTTGCAGGATGCAGGAAAAAAGGTAGATACTTTAACAATATCAGTAGATTGACTTAAGATTGACTTACGAGCGAGCAAGTTTTACAGGAGATTTTGTATGTTTGGTCTGGGATTGCCCGAAATGGGCATTATTGCGGTGGTTGCCATACTAATTTTCGGCCCCAAGAAGATTCCTGAGTTAGGAAATGCTTTGGGCAAAACGCTGCGGAGTTTTAAGGAAGGGGTTGGTCTAGCTGAGGATGAAGCTGTTGAGAAGGATAAAGAGGAAGAGGGCCAGCCGAAAGTGTAAATTAGGTTTGTAGTGAGGATTTTATAGCAATCCTAAATGAGTAGTCGTAATTTTTTTACCCCACCCCAACCCTCCCCGATGCCTTGGGGAGGGAGTAAGAAATTCACAAATGATTGAGGATTGCTATAGTCCTCATTGTTCAGGACTCAAGTCCTCACTAAGAACCTATTCGGGAAATTTGCCTTCTCTAACTTCGAGGGAATAATCTTTGACAGCTTGGGTAATCGTTTCTCGCAAATTGGCGTAAGCTTTCGCAAAAGGCGGCTGTTTTTCGGAAAGTCCCAACAAATCGGAAGTAACTAAAACTTGACCGTCGCAGTGCGGCCCGGCGCCGATACCAATGGTGGGAATAGTTAGTTTTTTGGTAATTTGAGCGGCTAAGTCGGCGGGAATGTGTTCTAAGACGATCGCAAAGGCACCTGCTTCTTGAAGCGCGATCGACTCTGCTATGATGCGATCGGCTGCTGGGGCCGTTTTTCCTTGTTTTTTGTAGCCGAGTTGGTGTACCGACTGCGGAGTTAAACCGACGTGGCCCATCACCGGAATTCCGGCGGATGTTAGCTGCGAAACTGTGGCAGCCATTGCTGGATATCCACCTTCTAATTTTACAGCTTGAGCGCCAGTTTCTTTCAAAACTCTCCCCGCCGAGTGCATGGCTTGCTGGGGACTTTCTTGGTAAGTCAAAAACGGCAAATCGACAACAATTAATCCTTGTTTAACTCCGCGGCGCACTGCTTTAGCGTGGTGCAGCATTTCATCGAGGGTTATGGGTAGGGTTGTCTCGTAGCCTAAGACTGTCATGGCGAGGGAATCGCCGACTAGGATGATATCTACGCCTGCTTCATCGATGAGTTGGGCGATCGCATAATCATAAGCTGTCAGGGCAACAATTGACCGCCCTTGTTGTTTCCACTGAATTAATTGATGAGTAGTGACTGACATTTTAGTACAAAAATATAATATTATTTCTGGATATTACTTATAATATCAAATCCGGGCGATCGCAGATTATATTATCGATCATTCTGCCATTGAAATCGCTTAAGAGTCAAACTTTCGTTCCAGCAGAGGGGGACTAAGAGTAAGATGAGAAAATTAGATAAATTGTATACGCGAAAATAACTTTGCATTCCCTCTGCGGGCAAAAGAATTAACCCCTGATTTTTCAAGTCCCCTTCTCAACCCAAATTTTCCTGGATCATTGAGCCAAGTCAAGGTTCTTCTCCTGCAGGACGTTCTACACAATCATACCTGCCTTCTCGTCCAGCTACGGCAAAACCAACATTTTTGAACAGAATACATTTTCTGGTTCATATTGCTGGATTTCCTGGGACTTCACCAACTAAAGTTAAACTTAACTGAGAGATCGTACAATTCAGCGTACATATTATATTATATCTATGTTTGAACAATATTTGTAACTGAGAGCGCTGTGGTTCTTTATTGTTTAATTTGGGTTGACAATTGTTGCACATTAATAGCAATAATGCTCTCTAATTATTGAATTACGAAGCTTCTGCCATTCTTGTTTAGAAACATCTGCACGAGTTTTGTCACCCGATGGATCGCGGATATCCCAAATAGTATCTGCAATCCGATCCTCTTCGAGGGCTCCGCTAACGAGCGATCGCCCATGAGAACGATAATCGAAGTCCCAGAAAGCATCACCGACGCAATCTCCTTGTGTAGTAATCATTTCTCGATCGACTGTACTACGAATAGCATTCCATTCGCGGATGTAGGCAGAAGAATCGTCAGATCGCAATTTGCGGCCTCCTAATTGAGGATTCACTCTATCGGGACTTAAACAATAAATCAGAGATAAGTAAGCTATAATGTAAGTAGGGTAAGCATTTAACGTTCCCGTCACACCC